>NZ_BAEU01000054.1:0-32205 GCF_000246875.1 Halomonas sp. KM-1 | reverse complement strand
GGCCTCATCAATGAAATGCCTCATCAATGAACCTGGGGCGCCGGCCCGATCTCGGCGCAGCGCCCCAATGAAATGAGCTGGATTTCAGCAATATCGAGCAGAGTCCCAGTGCTGGCGCCGTTTCAGTGATAGTGCTTGCTGCAGTTGGCGATCTCACGAGCCATGTCGTCGTCATCGCAGCGGTTGGCGATGTCGCCGAGCGTGACCACACCAACGAGACTCTTGTCGTTCTGGTTGTTGAGCACCACCAGACGCTGTACCTGCTGCTCGCGCATGTTGCGCAGCACTTCCTTCACATCCTGCTCTTCGAAGACGTACAGCACGCTGGTGGTGGCAACACTGCTGGCCTTCTCGTCCGGGCTCTTGCCTTCGGCCAGGGCGCGAATCGTGAGATCGCGATCGGTCACGGTGCCTACGATCCGGTCGTTCTCTACCAGCGGCTCGAAACCGGAGTTGTCCTTGCGCATGCGCTCGGCAACTTCACGAATGGATGCGTCGGCACTGCAATAATCGGGACGCTTGGTCATGACTTCACGTACTTGCATGTTCCACCTCCTTCCAGCAAACGGCGTACGACCGTGGCCGTACAGCTTCCTGCATGATCTTCTTACTCCGAAAAGTAGTAATGCGCCACGCGCCCATCAAAACGATTTATGTCTTCGTTTATTGCCCAGGGTTACCCCAAGTTATCCGCGTTGACGGCCCCGCCCCGACTGCTAGCTTGACTAGCGAAGCCCGGCTCGTCGGCTAGCCACGAACAACAAGGAGAGCGCCATGAAAAGATGGGAATCTTGCGCCTGGTACTGGCTTGGGAGCGTCACGCTGACTGTGCTTCTCTCTTCGACGAGCCACGCTCAAGGCCAGGCGGAAGACGACGACCTTCCCCGCCTGGAAAACACGCCGTGCCCCACCGAAGCCCTCGAGGCGCTGGGTGCGACCTGCCACACCTTTCATGCGCCCGAGAATTGGCAAGAACCCAACGGCAACCTGATCGCCTTGCCGGTTGTCGTCATCGAGCCGGAAACCCCGGTCGACGAAGCGCTGCCAGTATTCTTTTTTCCCGGTGGGCCAGGCTACTCCTCTCTCGACAACCGCGACTATCTGGAACAGCTGCTGAGGGACATCGGCGAGCGCACCCTGGTGACCATGGACCATCGCGGCTTCACTCATGCCGAGCCAGCGCTCGAGTGCCCCGATTACGCGGCGGTCTCGCCCTACCACAACATCATCCATACGCCCGCCATCACCGCTTCGCTGGAGCCGATGGAGCGCTTGAACCTCATCACGGCAGAGGTGCAGGCGTGCTACCGCAAGCTGGTCGACAAGGGCATCGACGTCAGCCAGTACAATGCTCACGCCGTATCGCGCGATGTGGACGAAATTCGCCAGCTGCTCGGCTACGAGCGCATCGACGCCTTCGGCTCCTCCACCGGCAGCGGCACGCTAGCCTCGTTCATCCAGTACCATCCTGAGAGCATTCGCGCCGCCATCTTCGGCTGGCCCTGGTTCAATCATCTGCGTAACCGCCCGCCAGTCGATGAGCTCTACACCGCCAAGCAGACCTTCACCGACGTACTGGCGCTGTGCGCTGAGGAAGATGAGGCATGCCGGGACATGTTGCCGAACTGGATGCAGGCCTTTGACCGGGCTCGGCGTACACTGGATAGACGCCCCTTCGTGGCGCATGTCGAGCATGGCGAAGAAGGTGAGAAGGCGCTGTACTTCGATGGTGCCGCCCTCATCGATACTCTCTATCTGACACTGGCCTCCGACTATGCCGAGCTACCCAGCCTGGTAGCCGACATCGAAGCCGGGGATTATTCGCGGCTCGAGGCCTTCTTCCGCATCGAGGACTACGATCCTGAGCAAGAGGCTCCCGCTTATGCACTGGGCTATTTTCTGGCGCACGTATGCAGCGACATGGGCAGCAACCGACCCAGCCAGGATGACTCCATTGCAGCCGTACAGCGTGAGCCTGCAGTTCTGGGATTCGAGCCGCCCTGGCTTTGCGCCTGGTGGGGCGAGGATGGCGACGTACCGGCCGAGCACAACGATCCGCCCGTAAGCGAAACACCGGCACTGGCGATTCACGGACAAATGGATCCCTGCTGTGGCACCCGCTGGAGCCAGCACCTGCAGCTCACCATGCCCAATCTGCAGTACGTCGAAATGCAGGCCCTTGGCCACAATCCGGTCAACGAATGCCGCTCCACGATGATCCAGGCATTTCTCGACGATCCTCATCAGCCCGTCGATGCCAGCTGCCGCGACGAAGTCGAACGCGAGCCGTGGGTAATCGAGCCCCCCGATGTGGCGGCAGAGGAGCGTTCATGAGCGAACCGGCAACTCCCGGCTGGATCCTGCTGCGCGGGCTGGTACGCGAGGCACGCCATTGGGAAGGCTTTCCCGAGCGCCTGGCCCAGGCGCTGCAACAGCCGGCCAGGGCGGTGGATCTTCCCGGCAACGGGGCGCACTGGCGCGAAGCCAGCCCGGCTCACATCGACGGCATGGTCGATGCGCTACGCCGTGAGTTGAACGCGGCGGGCAGCCGTGGCCCGCACCGGGTGCTGGCGATCTCGCTGGGCGGTATGGTGGCGCTGCGCTGGGCACAGCGCTTTCCCACCGAGGTGGAGTGTCTGGTGCTGATCAACTCAAGCCTGCGTGGCACGGCTCCCTTTTATCAGCGCTTGCGCCCACGGCAATACCCACGCCTGCTGATGGCCTTGCTGCTGCCTCTCAGTCATGAGCAGCGCGAGCTCGCGATTTTGCGCATGACCACCCGTCAGCAGAGCGACCTGCACGGCGTGGCGCAGCGATATGCCCGCTGGCAACGCGAAGCGCCGGTGAGCAAGGCCAACCTGATGCGCCAGTTGCTGGCCGCCGCGCGAGGGTTTCCGCTCCCCCGGGCTCTGCCCGGCTTGCCGGCGCTGGTGTTGACCTCGAAAGCCGACCAGATGGTGTCATGGCAGTGCTCGCGGCGCATCGCCGAACGCTGGGGCTGGCCACTGCAGTGCCACCTCAGCGGCGGTCATGATCTGCCGATCGACGATCCGGAGTGGGTCATCGCAGCCATACGCCAATGGCTTGAGTCAGGCCTGGCGGGGCGAGCGCAGCAGCCAGGCGGCGAGCGCCACCAGGGGCAGGCCGATGAGCGCCCCGGGCAGAGCGCCCAAGCCAAGGCTGACACCCAGCCCAAGCAGTAGCACCGTGCCGCCCGAGACGATGCGATACGTCCCAGTCGCGGGTTCGACATGCTGCTTGCGATAGCGCTCGAAGAGCAACACCGCAATCATCACCGGCACCACCATCAGCGCACACAGCCCGATCCACTCCAGGCGACCGACCCAGAACCCCGGCTCGCCCGGCATGCCGGCGTCGATGGGCCAGCCCAGGCGCTGTCCCAGCCAGGCGGCCGGCAGCTCGGCTAGTTTGTGCCACAGATAGAGCTGCAGCCCGAAGGCGCCGATCATCGCCATCCAGCGCCCCAGGTGCTGACGCTGCAGAAAGCGCCGCACCGGCGTCTCGAAGAGTACCACCAGCCCTACCTGAAACCACATGACGCCTAGTAGCGCCAGGGTCGGTGGCAGCAGGTTGGTATCGCCGCCCGCGTCGCCGTTGACCATCGAAGGCGGATAGCCAAGGGCGACGGCGGCTAGCAGCCAGGCCAGCCCGAACAGCATCAGCGCGGCACCGGTACGCCGACCGCTGAAGCGGCTATTCCACCAGGCGATACCTAGCTGCTGGGGCAACAGCCAGAAGAACAGTGTGTTGATCCAGGCGAAGTAGTCGTGCTCCGCGGTCACCAGTCGCCCCAGTATCAGCCACTCCTCGAAGGCAGCGGGGCGCGAACGCAGCAGATCCACCACGGCGATGGCAGCGATCAAAGCTGCCGCCGACCACAAGCCAAAGCGGCGGTCGGCCCAGACGGAGAGCGGCAGCACCAGTTGAACGCCCAGCAGGATCAGCAGAAACCACAGGTGCACGGTCAGCGAATGATTGAGCGGCCCCAGCACGCCATCACGGGTGAAGAAGGAGATGCCAACGAATACGGATAGTACGGCCAGGTAGGTCACGGTGGGGCGGGCCAGCCCCAGCGCGCGGGCAGACCACCAATGCAGGTGAGGATCGCCAGCGCGATAGCGCTCCCACACGCCTTCCGAGCTCACCGCCGCGGAAACGAAGATGAACAGCGGTACGACCTGCACGATCCAGGTGAAATAGCCTGCGGGTGGCCAGGCATCGAGGATGTGGCCGGTCTCCACCAGCATGCCATGCTCGATTCGCGGCAGTGTGGCAACCCAGTGCCCGAGCACCACGATCAATAGCGCAACCGCACGCAATGCATCGGGATATGGATCGCGTGCGTCACTCATGCCCCCTCCTTCCCTGAACGGTTGGCGAAACGCGCGCTTTCGGGCGAAAGCCTAGCGCAAGGCCTTGCATCAGACCAAGCCGATCGATTCGTATTCGAAGTTGGCCATGATCGTTGCTACGTTGTGGAAGCATGGCATCGGCATTTAAGGACAGGTTCGACAATGCAAGGACTCCGCGCCCTCCGAACGCCCCTGTGCATCAGGGTGCGTCGCGCTTCTCTGTTGACGCTCATCGGTGGTTTGCTGGCAAGCTTACCGGCCGCCGCCCAGGCTCAGTCGGGGCAGGTCGGCCTGCCGCGCTTTCCCTCCGTCAGTCCCGACGGCTCCGAGATCCTCTTCAGCTGGCGCGGCGACCTGTGGCGCGCCTCGACGGACGGCGGCACAGCGGTACGCCTGACGCGCCACAACTACGACGACCTGCACTCCAGTTGGAGCCCTGACGGAGAGTGGGTCGTATTCGCGTCGATGCGCGACGGCTACCTCAACCTGTGGCGCATGAATCGCGACGGCAGCCAGCTCACGCAGCTCACCTACGGCGACCAGCACTTGCGCAATCCCACCGTCGGCCTCGACGAGGACGGCGAGCCGGTGATTACCTTCTCGGGTACGCTCGAGGCCGACGTGTACCGCGACCAGCGCCCCTATCGGCTCTCGCCGGAGGGGGGCGAATATACCCGGCTGCACGATGCCTTCGGCTCCGAGCCACAGCTCTCCCCGGATGGCCGTCACGTGGTGTTCACCCGGGGCGGGGCCTATCACGACTGGAACCGTCGCCATTACCGCGGCCCCGATGCCATGAACGTCTGGCTGCACGAACTCGGCAGCGATGACTTCGAACCGCTGACCGAGCGCGACGGCGACGACGGCATGGCGCGCTGGGTAGACGAGAGCACACTGCTGTTCATGTCCGACCGCGAGGATCAAACCATCAACCTCTACCGCATGGAGCTGGATGCCGAGCGCACCATCGAAAGACTCACGCAATTCAATGAGCGCGATTTAGAGTACTTCTCCGTTTCGCGCGACGGCAGCACTGCGGTGCTGCAGGTGTGGGACACTCTGTTGAAGCTGGACCTGGAACAGCCGGACGCCGAGCCCGAACCCATCACCCTGCGCGCACCGGACGACGGGCGCGATACCCATAGCCTGCGGCGCATCGATCGTGACGTCAGCGAGGCGACCCTGAGCCCGGACGGCCAGACCATGGCCTACATCGCCTATGGCCGCGTCTACGTGCGTCATGTGGACGAGCAGAGCCCGACGCTGCTGGTCACCCCTGGCACCCACGCCCGCCATCACAGCCTCGCCTGGTCTCCCGACGGCCTGAGACTCTACTTCGTCAACGACGCCGACGGCAGCGAGTCGATCTATCAGGCGCGGGTCACACTGACCCGGGACGAGGTGCGCCGCACCCATGAGCGACAGCAAGCGCGAGGACGCCCATCGGTTCGCCACTGGGATGGCTCCCCCAACGTCTCGCTCGCTTCGGAAGGCCCCGGCGCAGACCCTGACCTGCCCGATGAACCGGAGCAGGGGAACGACTACGATCCCGACCTGGCCCTTCGCGGCGAGGAACCCGAGGATCCCTTCGCCCCGCAGGATCCCGGCTTCATTCTGGACCCGGTGCTGATTCCCCAACCGGGTGCCCCCACCGACGTGCCGCCACCGCCCCAGGAACCTGCCGTGGAAGTGGAGAGCATTCCCGAGGAAGAACTGGAGGAAGAGCTGCCCGACGACCTGCCGGCGGACCGCGACCCAACCCGCTGGCACGATGCCATTCAGTTCGAGGTGAGTCCGGTGGTGGCCGAGGAGACCAATGACCGCGAGGTTTCACCCTCGCCCGACGGACGCTCCCTGGCCTTCCGCCGTGGGCGCGGCGACCTGGTGATTCGGGACCTGGAGAGCGGCGAGGAGCGCACCCTGGTCGAGGGTTGGGACAGCTTCATGCAGTGGCGCTGGTCGCCCGACAGCCGCTATATCGCCTATTCGCAGAACGATCTCGACTTCAGCGCCAACATCTTCGTGGTGCCGGCTGATGGCTCGGCGGAGCCGGTCAACATCACCCGCCATCCGCGCAACGACCTGAATCCGCGCTGGTCGGCGGACAGCCGCAAGCTGACTTTCATTTCCAATCGCTCCGGCGAGAATTACGACCTTTACCGGGTCTACCTGGATCGCGAGGTCGAGACTTATACCCCGCGCGAGCTCACCAGCTATTACCGCAGCGCAAGGGAGGCGGCGCAGGCGCTTTCACCGCTGCCGGTGACGGACGATGGCGATAACGAGGCGGCGGACCAGGACATCGCGGAACTTGAGCTCGACGACGCCTGGCGTCGCATCGAGCGGGTGACGGCCTCACCGGCGCATCAGACCGCCAACGAGATGACCCCGGGCGGGGACCGTTATGTCTTCAACGCCGGCGGCGAAGGGCTGGTGGCCATGAACTGGGACGGCAGCCAGCGCACCCGCATCGGGCCGCAAGCCAACGTTCAGCACCTCAACATCACCGGCGAGCAAGTGGTCTACATCGTCAACGGCCGTGTTGGCGTGGCCAACCTCTCCGGCAGCGGCTCTCCCCGCTATATGGACATCTCCGACCGGCTACGCATCGACCTGCGTGAGCAGTCGCTACAGAAGTTCCACGAGGCGGCGCGGGTCATCGGCGAGAACTTCTACCGCACCGATCTGAAAGGGCTGGACTGGCCCGAGGTGGTGGAAGACTACGCCGCACTGATTCGCCGTGCGCGCACGCCCAGCGAGTTCAGCGACATCACCAACCGCCTGATGGGTGAGCTGGCAGCGTCGCACATGGGCGTATCCAACCCGGGGCCGGTGTCGGCGCTGCGCGAGCCCTCGGGTCGGCTGGGTATCGAGCACGAGAGAATCGTCTCACAGCAGGACGGCCGCATCGGCTTTCGCGTCACCGAGGTAATTCCCGAAGGGCCGGCCAGCCGTGGCCCCATGCCGCTGGCGCCGGGCGACGTCATCACCGAAATCGGCCTGCGGCCCATCGAGGAGAACGAGACGCTGCTGCAGCGCCTGCGCGGACAGGTGGATCAGGAGGTCATCATTACCTTCGACCGCCCGAATGCAGACGGCTACACCGAATATCGCACCATGCTGCAGACGGTCGGTCTGACGGAGCTGGCCCGGCTCAGGTACGACGCTTTCCGCGAGGAAAGCCGCAATCGTGTCGAGGAGCTCTCCGACGGGCGGCTCGGCTACTTGCACATTCAGGCCATGAATCAGACCTCGCTGGAAGGCTTCCAGGGCGATCTTTATGCTGCGGCAGAAGGCAAGGACGGCCTGATCATCGACGTGCGCAACAACGGTGGCGGACACACCACCGACCGCATCCTCACTTCGATCATGGCCGGCGAGCACGCCTACACCATTCCCGCCGGTGCCGACCGTGGCGCGACCGGCCACTACCCGCAGGACCGCCTGGACGCCCCGCGCTATACGCTGCCGATCAACATGCTGGCCAACGAGAAGAGCTACTCCAATGCCGAGATCCTGGCCCACGCCTTCACCACGCTGGGGCGCGGTAGGCTGGTGGGGCAGCAGACCTACGGCGGGGTGATCTCCACCAACAGCCATACGCTGATCGACGGCGCCACCGTACGGCGCCCCTTCCGCGGCTGGTACCTACCCGACGGTACCGACATGGAGCACAACGGCGCCATGCCGGACCTGCTGGTGGAGCAGACACCCCAGGACGAAGTGGCCGAACGCGACCGGCAGCTCGAACGAGCCGTGGCCGACCTGCTCGAGCGTATCGACGGAGAGGAGTAACGACCGCCCCGGCGCCCAGGGCGCCGGGGCGGTCCGCTATGAATCGCCGAAAGAATATTCCCTCTCGACCCTGGCAATTCGCACCTTGTAGGCGGCGTACCACTCGCTGCGGCCGAGCCGCTGAGCTTCGCGGTGCTCGACCTGCTGCTTCCAGCGCTGGATCGATTCCAGATCCTGCCAGTAGGAAACGGTCACCCCGAGCTCGTCCCGTGCCGACTCGACGCCCAGAAAGCCCGACTGCTGGGCGGCCAGTTCGACCATGCGTTCGGCCATGATGCCGTAACCGTTGTCTCCGGCGGTGCGGATTGAGGTGAAGATCACAGCATAGTAGGGTGGCGGTGGAGTATTGGCTGGCAAGCTGCTCATGCAATTCTTCTCCCAGGGTTTCACAACCCGACTATACTCGACCGCTCGTGAGTGAACGAGGCGGCTTGAGGTGCCTCGTCCAGGGAAGGTCATACAGCGGAGTTTTCATGCAAATCTTGCCGATCTCCCCCCAGGTTCGGGTCACGCTGTCCTATTTCGTCACCTTCATCGCCATCGGCATGTGTGCCGGCCTGCTGGGCCCGGCGCTGCCGCACCTGGCCGAGATGACGGGATCGAGCATGGGGCAGATCGGTATCCTGTTCACCGCACGCGCCCTTGGCACCATGCTGGGCTCGGTGCTCTCCGGCGCACTAATCGACCGCTTCGACGGCCACCGCGTATTGGTAGCCATGCTGCTGCTGATGGCGGCAGGTCTGTTCGCCGTTCCGTTCTCCCCGGCCCTGATGCTGCTCACGGCCGTGATGTTCCTGCTGGGCATGGCCGAGGTCTCGGTCAATGCCGGCGCCAACACCCTGCTGCTGTGGAATCACGGCCCGGCCTCGCCCCCTTGGGTCAGCGCCCTGCACTTCTGCTTCGGCCTGGGCAACATGCTCGCCCCCCTGGTCGTGGTAGCGGTGCTCTATCTGCAGCTCTCCTTTGCCTGGGCCTTCTGGTTCGTCGCGCTCTATGCGGTAGTGCTCAGCGTGCCGCTGCTGCGTCGTTCGAGCCCACGTCCACCGGACGACACGGCAAGCGACCGCCCCACCCCACCGCCCCACGACGGCGTGCGGCTGGCGATCTTTCTGGCGATGTTCGGCCTCTACGTGGGCCTGGAGATCACCTTTGCCGGCTGGATCACCGCCTACGGCATGCTCAACGGCCTGGCACCGGGCGATGCAGCGTTGATGGTGACGCTGTTCTGGCTGACCCTGTCGGCGGGTCGGCTGCTGGCGATCCCGCTGGTGCGGCGGCTGTCGCCGTGGTGGGTGTTGCGCGGCTGCCTGGCGCTGGGCCTGTTCAGTGCACTGGCGCTGCACTTCCTGTGGCTGCCGCTACCGCTGGTGGCGCTGCTGTTCGGCCTGGCCTGCTCGGCCATCTTTCCCATCCTGTTCGGGCTGAGCCATCAGCTGATGACCCTCAACGGGCGTACCACCGGCTGGATCTTCCTCGCCAGCGGTACCGGCGGCATGACGCTCCCCTCGCTGACCGGCCCGCTGCTGGAGCGGGCCGGTACCGGTGCCTTCCCCTTGCTGCTGACCGCCCTGGTCGGCCTGTTGAGCCTGGGCCTCGTCGCGCTACGTGCGCGTGTCAGGCGTAGCGGACACTGACACCGTCTCAGTGGCGCTTTACCCGCCAGATCCGCCACGCCAGCAACCCAATGATCAACCCGCCCAGCGGAGTGAGCACGGCCGCCGCCAGATACGGCTGGACCTCGACGCCGAGCCCCTTGAGGCTCTCGAGCCCCAGCTTGAACAGGCTGAAAATGTAATAGCTGATAACGATGATCGAGAGCCCCTCCACCGCCTTCTGGATCTTGAGCTGGATACTGGCCCGTTCATTCAGGCTGTTGAGAATACTGGTGTTCTGCTCCTCGATCTCGACCTGGGCACGGGTGCGCAGCAGGTCGTTCAGGCGGGCGGCGCTCTCGGCCAGGCGCTGCTGACGCTGATGGATGGCTGCACAGTAATGTACCGTGGGCCGAAACCGGCGCAGGATGAAGGTGCCCAGGCGCGGACAGTCGCCGACTCTCGCCTCTCTCAACTCCTCGATACGGGTGAAGACGATACGCGCATAGGCATCGGTGGCGCTGAAGCGCTGGCGTGAGCGGCTACCGCTGCGCTCCAGCCGGGCCGAGAGCTGCGACAACGCTGTCAGCAGCGGGCGCGGGTTGGCCTCCACCTGCTCGGCATTGCGGTCGGAAAGCTCGCCCAGTTCCACCTCGTAAGCCTGCAGCTCCAGCGCCAGCTCCTTGGCCAGGGGCAGCGAGAGCGAAGCCATCATGCGGTAGGTCTCGATTTCCAGCAGGCGGCGCACCATGCGCCCGAGGCGAAAGGCATTGAGGCCCGCGTTGAGCAACAGCAGGCGATTGACGCCATCGTCGTCGAGGCGAAAGTCGCTCCACACCGTGGCATCGCCGCCGCCCACCTGGGAGCCGGCCGGGTCGGCGAAGCCGTAGGCCTCGGCGCTGCCCCGCCAGGTATCGCCGCCTTCCGCCAACACCAGCGTGGCATTGATCAGGGTCGCGCAGCAGGCATCGACGACCTGTGCCAACCAGGCCGGTGGCGCTGGCCATGGCTCGCCTCCCGGCGCCTTCGGCACCATCAGCGTAAGGGTGGAGAACTCGGTGTGCCGCTCCCACTTCAATACCGCGTCATCCAAGGTGACGATCTGCTGAACCCGCTCGGTATCGAAGGCCAGGCCGGTGGTCTCGCTCAGGCTCGCCAGCAGGCCGGCATGCTCCTCGGCGTCGGCGAGGAAGGCGTAATGGTGGACATGAGCCGGTTCCGCGAAGTAGATCGACGGACGGGCGTGCAGCTCATTGTGCAGATGTTGGCGCTGTGGGTGCATTGCTGGAGAGCCTGAAAGAGAGCGAGCCTTGAGACTAAAGTCTGCAAGGCACTTCGCCAACCCCGCTTTCGGCCCTAACCCCTCCTCACTTGGGAGGGCTCAAGGAGCTTCAGCGACCTTCTCTTCTGCCACGCGGCTTTGGGCCAGAGTCTCGAGCGGCACCGGCCCCTGCAGGAAGCGCCCCATCCAGGCCAGGGCATTGGGCAGGCTGGCACGCCAGACGCGCCAGGTGTGCCCGCCGTTGAGCACTTCCATGCTCACCAGCTCGGGCTGGTACGGGAGCAATGCCTGACGTACGACTCGGGCGTAATGCTCGGCGTTGTAGCGATCGCGATGCCCGGCACTCAGATAGAGCGGCACGACCTCCTCCCGCTCCAGGTAGTCGGTCAGGTAGGCGGTGTAGTTGCTGCGCTGCCAGAGTGCTTCGTCGAACCGTCCCGCCGCATCGAGGAAGGCCGGGTGCCGCCACGCCGAGGAACGCCGCGGCGGCAGCGGATGATAGCTCGCCGGGCTCAGCGCCGCGGCGGCGGCGAACAGCTCTGGGCGTTCGAGCATGAAGTTGAGGGTGCCGTAGCCACCGGCGGAGAGCCCGGCGATGGCGCGCCATTCACGCTGCGGTACGACGCGCCAGGCCTGTTCGATATAGGGCATGAGCTCTGCGAGAAAGGCCGTCCGAGCCGCCTCGTTGTGGCCGTCGATCCACCAGCTCTCGCTGCCGGGCATGACGATGACCATGGGCGGAATACGCCCCTCGCGAATCAGGCGATCTGCGGTCTGCCTGAGCCCGCCGCTCTCGACCCAGTCCCGCTCGCTGCCGAAGGAGCCATGCAGCAGGTACAGGACGGGGTAGGCCTGCTCGCTCTCGTGATAGCCTTCCGGCAGGTAGAGCGCGTAGGGGTAGTCGCGCCCCAGAATCTCCGAGGCGAACCGATGGTAGGTGACCTCGCCGGCCTGCAGCTTACCCATCCAGAGCAGAGCCAGGCTCAGCAGTGCGGCAAGGATATGTTTGATCGTCATGGCACTCAATGCTCCTTGTGCCGCAGCGTGAACGTTCGCTAGCGTGATAATGGAATCTTTCCGTCTCGACATGGTCCGACATTGAGTCGACGGCGGATGTTCCTCACACCAAAGACCTGGCACCAAGGAAGGCAAGACGTTCATGAAGCGGATCGAAGAAATCTACTGGCTGCGCTTCTATGGCTGCCTGGCGGTCTTCGGCTTTCACTTTCTCGATCGGCTCAATCAGCATATCGACAACGTCTATGTCGATCTGGCCCGCATCCCGACCGTGCTCGGCACGCCCATCTTCATCTTCATCTCGATCTTTCTGTTCTCGATGCGCTACGGCAACCAGCCCCCCTCCGGCTTTCTGCTCAAGCGCCTGCAGTACGTGATGGTGCCCTACTTCGTCTACGGCCTGATCTATTCGATGACGAAGTACATCAACCTGCATCGTCAGGGTGAACCGGTCGGCCTGGTCGAAAACCTGACCGAATACCTCGTTTTCGCCGGCTGGCACGGCTATTTCCTGATCATTGCCATGCAGTTCTATGCCTTCTATTGGCTCTACTGCCGCTATGACCTCGCACGCTGGCTGCCATCCGGTCCGTGGCTGCTGATCGGCAGCGTCATCGGCATCGCCTACTGGGGGCTGACCCGCTGGCTCGGCATCGAACCGCCCGGCTACCTGCTGTGGATCGCGCCGCTGGGTTGGATCTACCTGTTCTTCCTGGCCATGCTGGTGGTGAAGTACTACCCGCAGCTCGCTCCCGAGCGACTGAAGGAAGTGCCCTGGCTCAAGTGGCTGTCCCGGCCGGAGCTGCTGCTAGCCTACATTGCCGTCATCGTCCTGCTCACGCTGCCGGGCTGGCTGGAGTACTCCTCCAAGGAAACCTGGGTGGTGCCGCTCTTCATCCTGTTCACGCTGTTCGCCGTGACCCGCCTGCGCAGCCTGCATGCCACACCCATGGTGAAGGCCGTCAACCGTTACTCTTTCGGCATCTACCTGGCACACCCCATGTTCTTCGCCATCGTCGATTTCGCCGGCGAATTCGTGCCGCTATCCCTGCCCGTGTACGCCCTGCTGTTGATCGTGGTCGGTATGGCCGGTTCGATCGTACTGAGCCGGCTTGCCAACGAGTTGCCGTGGGGCGGCATGCTGTTCGGCAAGACCCTGCACGTGCCGAGCGAGCAGCAGACGCCCGCCCCTCAAGTGCGCTAGGCTAATCCAAGGCGAGGGTCCTAAGCCAAGGCGAGGGTCAATGGGCCGTTCTGCCATCCCACTCATTGGACTTCAGGGGGAATTCGCATGCGTGAGCCTCTTTCGCTCGTGATCGTACCGGTGGACGGCTCGCCTACGGCAGATGCCGCTACGCGACATGCCGCACTGCTCACCGACCTGTTGAAGGCGCGGCTGCAACTGGTGCACGTCATGCCCCTCAATCCGGCCGAGCTCAGCGACGTGCCGGCAAACCGCCTCGCCGAAATGGACCGCGACCGCGCCCAGCGGCTGGAAGCCACACAGGCGGCCTTTGCCCATGCTAGAAAGCTCGTTCCCGAGGCCCTACAACCTTCAACGCAGGAAGTGGCTCTGGAAGAAAAGGGCTTCGTGCGCCACCCCGCCCGCACCATCATCGAACATGCTCGCAGCCAGACTGGCTGTCTGCTGGTGATAGGAGCGCGCCACCTGAGCGATTTCGCCAAGTTCATGGAAGGCAGCGTAAGCGACGAGGTTGTGCACAAGGTCGACCGCCCGATCACCATCGTTCACCCGGAAGCCACCACAAGCGGCGAAGGTATCGACAGCGTGCTGCTACCGGTCGATGGCTCCCCGCACAGCCACCGCGCCGCCGCCTTGGCCGGGGAGCTGGCGCGACGTGCCGGAGCCTCGGTGGAGCTGCTGTTCTGCCGCCCGGCAGATACGCCGCAGCCCACCTCGGAGGAGCGAGGCGAGTCCGAGCGGGTCTTCGAGGAGGCGCGCCAGCACCTCGGGGATGTCCCGGCCGGCATCGCCACTCGCATGCTGGTGGGTGAGGATTATGCAGTGGCAATCACCGACTTCGCTCATGGCCTTCCCGGCAATCCCGTTATCGTCATGGGCCGCCGCGGGCTGGGTGCTCTGCACGAAAAACTGGTCGGCAGCGTGAGCCATCGCGTAATCGATCTGGCCCACTGCCCGGTAACCGTCATGGTATAGCGCTGCATGGTGCAGCGCTCAGTGCCCTCGATACTTCACTTCAGGCTTCCTGCGCGCTCTCGTAGGCCGCCTTTAGCCGGTAGAACTCGGCGACGATTGCCTCCATGGCCGCCGGGTCGTACTCGCTGAGCCCACTGACGACCAGCTTCTTCGATCCGCTGCCCACCACCTCTCCGCGGTCGACGATACGAAACTCGAGCTTCACGTCGCCGCGCTTGCCGTTGACCTCCAGGCGGGAATCGACCAGTTCCAGGGTCGGGCCGGTGAGATCGGTGCGCTCGAGCGAGAAGCCCATGCTGTCGTAGATCACCAACGGTCGCTTGGGATTGAACATCACGCCCTGCTCTTCGAGCAGTGGCTTGAGCACGTGAGGAAAGTTCTTCCCGGAAAAGGCCACGTAGCAGCGCGTGAAGGCCTCGATGACGGCGGCATCATGGTTCTCAGCGCCGGAGCGCCCAACCTCCAGGTACTGCTTGCCCTCTTCGTCCTTGACCTCCACCTGGCCCGAGTCGCTCTCCTCGAGGCTAAGCGGCGTGCCGTCTCCCACCATGCTGCGAAAATGGAAATCCATCCGCTGCGAGAGACCGAAACGGCTCAGAACAAGAGCAAAGAGTAGATCCCCAGGAACGCAGAAGCGCCGGGCATCGGCATCGTGTATCGGATTGAAGTCGCCGGCAATGCGCTTGGCGAAGTCACTTGCCTGCTGGGCCGAGATACGCACGCGTGAGCCCGTCTGGGTATGGTAAGGATCGAGAAACATGAGTGATCTGGCCTGTCCTTGGTTGGAATGCCTCAAGATAGCGATGATGATGCCACACTTTTGCCTCGACGAGGCTCCTTCAGGCCGGGTAGGGCACAGGAAGAGCGCCTGTCGGCTAGCCGGGCGCCGCTACGCCTCGCCCGGCCCCATATAACCCGTTGAATCTATGTTACTGTGCAGAGGGGGTGTTGGTGGCATCATGACTGCCATGGCCCGGGGTAGTCTCGTCACGGCGGTGAAATGCCTATATTGTGCAACGACACCCAGAGGCTAAAGTACGATACATAATCATCAGGGAGCATGACTTGCCGAAAACAGGGTGGAATTCGGCAAGGGGGATCGGGGGATATCATTATCGATACGCTCATGAAGTCCTGGCTTTTCGCCGCTGCCAATGGGCCAGGCATGAGAGTCGTCTTGTCCGACGGCATCGTGTCGCAGCCGTTCGCACTCGCCACGCAGCATCGGCCCAACCTTCGAGAAGGTGGCGCGTGGCCGGGGTGATCCGTTTGATGCTTCTGCCACTGCTGGTGGCACTTCTGCCTCTGTCGGCCCATGCCGCGGAGCGGCAGGTCGTGCTCATTGCCCACCCCCAGGTAACCAACGCCGCTCTGACCCGCGACACCACTCGAGCCATCTTTGCCATGCGGCAGCGCAGCTGGCCGGATGGGCAAGCCGTTCGCGTCTTCGTACTGCCCAACAACCATCCCGTTCATGCCCGCTTCGCCAAAGAGCGGCTCACGGTATATCCACACCAGCTTCAGCTGGCCTGGGACCGCATGGTCTTCTCGGGTACAGGGCAGGCACCCAGTCAGGTCGGCAGTCAGATCGAGATGCTGGAACGCGTCGCCACCACGCCTGGCGCCCTAGGGTATCTGGAAAGGGAGTATCTGGATGATCGAGTCCAAGTCATTACCATGGAGTAGCCATCGCTCGCGCTCGCTGCTGCTGATGCTTGCCTTGGGTTGGGCACCGACCGCGATCGCAGAGGGCGTCATGGATACCTTGCAGTTGCACGGGTTCCTGAGCCAGGCGTACGTGGTCTCCGATCATAATGACTTCTTCGGCCCCAGCAGCAGCAGTGGCGGCAGCCTCAAGTACACCGAAATCGGCGCCAATGCCTCGATCCGGCCAAGGCACGACGTACTGCTTGCCACTCAGGTGCTCAGCCGCCGAGCAGGCGGCGATGGCAGCGACGCCAGGCCGGCGCTCGACTACGGCGTCATCGACTACCAGCCCCTCTCCAACCAGCACCGAACCCTGGGCATCCAGGTCGGGCGTTTCAAGAACCCTTTCGGCTTCTACAATCAGACCCGGGATGTCGCCTTTACCCGCCCGAGTATCCTGTTACCTCAATCCATTTACTTCGACCGTACCCGCTCGCTCGGCCTCTCCGCCGATGGGGTCAGCGTCTACGCCGAAGAGCGACTGCCCCACGGCACGCTGCGCTTCATCGGCGGTGTGGGAGTGCCGACAACGCGCGACCTGGACAATCAGTTATACCCGGCTCAACTCGGCGTGAATGTAAGCGGCAGCACCTCGTCGATCGGACAGATTCGTTATGAACACTCGGGGGGCAACTTCACGGCTGCCATTAGTGCAGCTGATGTGAACCTGGATCTCGAACTGGGCCCGAACGAGGGACAACTGAACTTTCAGCCCTGGATTCTCTCGCTTCAATATGACAAAGAAAATTGGGCTGTGACGGGTGAGTTTGCTCTGCGCCAGGTTTCGACCACAGACACTGGCCCATTGCCCAGCTCAGACGTCACGGGAGAGAGTTGGTACGTGCAGTACACCCGTCGCTTCCTTGATGACTGGCAATGGCTGGTGCGTTACGACAGCCTGGTCAGCGACCGCAACGATCGCTCGGGGCGGTCCTTTGAAGCCCAGGGACGAGGCCCGGCTCATACACGCTTCGCCGATGACATCACCGTCGGCTTACAGTGGCGTGTCAATCCTCGAGTGCTGCTCGCCGCTGAATATCACCATGTCAATGGCACCGGCTGGCTGCCCTTGCGCGACGAGCCAGACCCAACTGAGACCCGCCAGCGCTGGAACATGCTACTTTTCCAGCTCTCGCTGCGCTTCTGAAGCCATCGCTCCCCATCGAACCGGTCAGGGATTGTCCGCATGAGCCGCTCCGACTCCCAAGCACGACGGCCCCGCCTCAGCCTGACCTGGCGGGTGCTGGCGCTGAGCAGCCTGCTGCTGCTGGTGCTGGCTGGGCTGTTCACTTGGCTCGGGCATGCCAACCTGACCCGCCAGTTCGAGGCAAGCCGCAGGGAGAGCAACGAACGGGAAGTGCGTGAAATACAGCTGGCTCTGCAACGCTCCGAGGTGAGCTTGCAGCAGATTGCCGCACTGACGGCAGCCTCTCCAGACCTGGGACCGGCACTGGCCGGGAACGACCAGGAAGCGCTGATAAATTCCCTCACGTCCCAGTGGCCAACACTACAGCTCGAAGCCGGCATCGACGAAATCCTGGTGTTCGATGCCCAAGGACGCCAGTTGGCCGACTGGGGGGAAGGTCAGGCCGACAAGGAGCGCCCCGTGCAGGACTGGGTAAGCCAGGTGATGGAAACCGAGTTCCCTCTTTCGGCCCTGCGCTGCGCCAACGACTGTCGCCAGTACGCAGCGGTTCCCATTCTGGTCGGGGGTGAAAGCGTCGGCATGGTGATACTGTCTCGCTCTCTGGCCGACGTAACCCGCCAGGCCCAGCAGGTATCCGGCAGCGATGTCGCCCTGCTGATCACCGGTGGGCGCGAGGTGGAGGTCATGCCCGAGCGCCACTTGACCAACTGGAACGGCCACCTGGTGGCCATGACGCACCCGGAGCACTACCTTCCGTTGCTTCGCCAGGCCTCGCAGAGAAGCATGCTCAGCGACATTCTCGAAAAGCCGCTGCGCCTGCAATATCGAGGCCGCGATTACGAGCTGTCCGCCGTGCGCATGGAGGCCGACGAGGCTCGTCGCAGTAGCGGCTTTTTTCTCCTGGCCGCTGATATCACCCATCAGATACGCGCCATTCAGGAGAACACGCGTAGCCTGCTGCTGGTAGGCATCGGGGGCTGGCTGGCAGCCGAACTACTGCTGTTGGCGATCCTGCTGCAACCCATGGCCAGACTGCGCCGATTGGCGGGGGTGCTACCCGTTTTGGCTCACGGTGGCTTTGACGAAGCCCGCAGAACCATTCCTCCACCGAGCCAACGCCTGGAGGATGAGATCGATGTTCTGGAGGGCACGACACTGGCTCTCTCCGACCAGTTGGAGGCGCTGGAACATGAGGTAACCGCACGCGGCCAGCAGTTGGCGGAACGGGTCGAGGAGTTGGCCCGGGAGCGCGATTTCGTCGGCAGCCTGCTGGATACGGCGCGGGTCTTCATCGTGACTCAGGACGACCATGATCGTATCACCCTCGTCAATGACTATGCGCTTTCCACGCTCTCGATGCAGGAAGAGCGACTCCTTGGCCGCCGCTTCGACGATGTCTTCACCCCCCGCCCAAGCGGCGGCCCGGAAGACATGTCATCTCAGGAAGAACGCAGCCTGGTGACGGCGGATGGGCGTCAGCGCACCATTGCCTGGTATCACGCGCCGCTGGCAACCCGTGGCGACGACCGTGCGGCAAGAATCTCGGTCGGTCTCGACATCACCGAACGCAAGTTGGCCGAAGCGCGACTCACCTGGCTGGCCGAGCGCGACCCATTGACGGAACTCTACAACCGGCGCTACTTCCAAGAGGCGCTGGGCGCAGTCATGCAGCGGGGCCGCAACGGGGCGGTATTGCTGCTCGACATCGACCACTTCAAGGACGTCAACGAGCTAAGCGGCCATCACACCGGCGACCGGCTGCTGCGCATGGTGGCCGATACCCTGTTCCAGGAGTTCGGCCATTGCGGCATCATCGCCCGCCTGGGTGGCGATGAGTTCGCGCTGCTGCTGGAAGGCGCCGATACCCGCAAGGCCATCAGCATCGCCAAGCAGATCACTCCCCTGCTGGACGGTACCGGACTGGACGCCGGCGGCCAGCGTCATCGGGCGACGGCCAGCCTCGGTATCGCCCTGTTCCCGATTCATGGCGACAACCCCGCCGACTTGATGGCCAACGCCGACCTGGCCATGTACAAGGCCAAGGAGAGCAGCGCCCAACGTTGGCACCTGCTCTCGACGCTGGAGCGCGCCAAGGATGAACTCCAGGAACGCGTCTACTGGGTGGAGCGCATCCGTCAGGCCATCGACGAGGAAGGCTTCGAGCTCATGGCACAGCCGATCATGCGCTTGAATGACGGCGACGTGCGGCATTACGAAGTGCTGCTGCGCATGCTGGGCCCCAAGGGCTCTCTCATCTCACCGGCCTATTTCATTCCTGTAGCCGAGCGTAGCGGCCAGGTCGTACAGATCGACCGCTGGGTACTGCGCCACAGCCTGCGCGCTCTGAGCCGTGTGCAAGCACAGGGCATCAGTCTTTCCGTCAACCTGTCGGGCCAGTCCTTGCACGACGAAGGACTCAAGCAATTTCTCGTCGAGGAGCTGGCCGCCAGCGGTGCAGACCCGCATTACTTGATTCTGGAGATCACCGAGACTGCCGCCGTTACCGATTTTTCCAGCGCAAGGGGCGTGCTGCAGGCCCTGCGCGACCTTGGCTGTCGCACGGCCCTGGACGACTTCGGTGTCGGCTTCAGCAGTTTCCACTATCTCGGCGAGCTGCCCGTCGATTTCATCAAGATCGACGGCGCCTTCATTCGCACCCTGCTGACCAACTCGGAGAGCCAAGTCATCGTCAAGGCCATTGCCGATATCGCCACTGGCTTCGGCAAGAAAGCCATTGCCGAATTCGTCGATCAGGAAGCCTTGATTCCTCTTCTGTCTTCCTACGGTATTGAGTACGGCCAGGGTTATCACCTTGGGCGACCCGCCTTGTTGTCAGATGCCATCCCAGGAGTATCACATGGAGATACCACGTCGTGATTCATACTCTGCTGGAACGGAAGCTACCCTGGATGCACAAGTCCGAGACTTCATTGAGCAATACCGGTTCGTCATCGCCCGTACCAAGGTCGATCGCTACCGAGCCTATGCGCTTCGCCATAAGGTCTTCCGTGAGGAGCTGAATTATCACTTGGGCGAAAATGCCAATATCCCCTTCGAAAAGGATGCCCATGATCGGCATGCCATTCTCTGCCTACTCCACCACACCATCAGCAAAAGAGATGCGGGCTGCCTGAGAGTTGTACTGCCGAGCAGCGACCCAGCGGATAAACGGCTGCTGCCGCTAGAGGAAAGCTGTGCCCACGGTTTGACCGATTCGCAGCTGCATCCGAGCATGTTCGAGCGCTCCTGTCTATGCGAGGTCTCGCGACTTGCCGTCCATCCCGACTTTCGCCGTTCGCGTGACTGTGCTCTTGGACTGCATGAGCATGACCTGCAACCACTGGAAAAGAACCGTTTGCCTCCACCTTCACCGCTGGTGACCCTTAGCCTGTTCCTGGCTGCCACGGCCATCGTCGGCCTCGTCGGTCGATATCAGGTTTTTGCCATGATGGAGCCACGTTTCGCTCGGCTGCTGAAAATCTCAGGGCTGCAGTTTCGCCAGGTTGGAGACGTGATCGACTACTGCGGGCCAAGGGCGGCCTACCATATCGACCAGCGTGAGGCAGAGCGGGACCTTCAAAAACCGCTGCAACCTCTCTACTGGCATATCAAAGGATCTATTGCATCACAGCTAGCGCATGAACCAAGCGTTCCCTAGCACTGCGACGTCCGATTTACGTTGCCCCACGCCTTGGCTGGCCGAGGCATCATGGGGCTGGTGGAGTTGCCGTGACAGGTCGGGACCGGCATACAGGTACCCCGGCCAGCCGAGCACCATGATTGCCAGCACGTTGCGGTGCTCGCCACGTTCCAGGTCGGTATCGCCGTCCGGTGATGGAATGATGCCCGAGCGAGGATCGATGGCCTGCATCAGGTGGCGGCGTATCCGTGCCACCACCGGGTCGTCCGCCAGGCCCGCCAGCAGAAAGCTGAGCGCGACTTCGGCCATGATGTCCTCGGTGGCCTCGTCGAGAATGCGTTCGATCTCGCTACGGAATGCTGCAAGGATCCAGGCATGCCGCTCGGCCGGCACCCAGCGCTGATAGTAGCGGCTGTCGGCGATCACGATGTGGGTCATGCCGTAGAGCCGGTTACGGTAGTCGGCCTTGTTCAGGGCCGACACGGTATCGGTGGGATAGACGGACCGAAGCGCCGCCTCCATGTCGTCTCGCAGGTCGACGATGCCGAGCTGATAGAGAAAATGCGCCTGATTCGCTACCTGGGCGGCGTAGATCCGCATCACCTCAGGGTCGGTCAGAAAGCGCTGCCATTCCAGGCTCGCCAGGTAGTCGAGCGCGCGCTGATGCTCGGGTAGCGTTTTCAGCAGGCCGTAGTAGTCCGCCTGAACCAAGCGAAAGAGCAGTTGCCGGCCGAAGGCGATCTCTCCCCACTCGTTCAGCATGGCCCCGCGGGCACGCTGCCTGGCAGTACGCTGCGGGTGGCTCGCCATGAGCTCCCGAGTGCGAGCCGCCGCGAAGCCGGGTGTCTCGAGGCCGGCAATGTCACGCTCGAGCTGCTTCGACAACAGGCGCCCGTGCGCCTCGAGGGGCTCGAGATAGCGCGAATCGCCGCTGATGCGGTAGAGCCGCTGAGCATAGTGACGCTGCTTGTCGAGGGGCATGGCCGGCAGGGCGTCTTCATAGACGGCCTGGAGCGCCTGAGCGGCTGCCTGCTCATCGCGTGTCGGTCCATCGCGCGCAGGTTCATCATGCAAGGGCTCGATGGCGCAGCCGGTGAGCGCCACCAGCAAAAGCACCATGAGCCAGCCCATGGTCTTGGTGAATGCTGCCTGAGGCACTCGCCTCGATTTCGCTTCAGCCACTGTCTTATTCTCGCTGCCTACGCTGCTGGCTGGGTGAGATCATGCGCACCCTGACCTTTGGGCGGGACTTGGGCTGCGCCGGCGGCCCGCCCTGGGGCACCTCTTGCTCATTGCCTGGGTCCGCCGCCTGGGCCTCTTGCGGCGGACGGATCACGACCCAGGCGAAAACCGGCAGCGTAAGCTGCCAGTGGATGGCCGCCAGGCGTAACCCCAGGGTCACTGCCAGCGCCAGGCCGATGGCAACGCCGACCGGCACCCCCAGCGCTCCCAGCCCCACGTAGGTGATGCCGCCGGCAATGGAGGCCGTGGCATACACTTCCTGGCGCAGCACCATCGGTACGCGCCGCGCCAGCACGTCGCGCACCATGCCACCGGCCACTCCCGTCAGCAGCCCCATCAATACCGCCACTACGCCGGGCGCCTCGAGCTGCAACGCCTTGTGGGCGCCGATCACCGTGAACAGCGCCAGGCCGAAGGCATCGGCGATCGGCAGGAAGCTGCGGGAGAGGCGATGGATATAATGAAAGCCGACGATGGAAAGGCCGACAGTAGCGAGGATCACCCATAGATAGGTAGGGTCGGCGACCCAGAACACCGGTCGCACGCCCAGCACCAGGTCGCGCAACGTGCCACCCCCGATGCCGGTGACCGCCGCCAGCACCAGCATGCCGAAGGGGTCCATGCGCGAGCGGCAGGCGAGGATGACTCCCGAGAGAGCGAAGACCACCACACCGGCCATGTCCAGCCAATACACCAGAGCCGTCAAGTCGTTCTCCTGCTAAGCAGATGGCAAATGCTGGGCAGACTACTGCGCTTTCACTGATAGGTCACGACGAGAAAACTCACCAGCTCCGCTTCACCGCAGTTCTCGATGATGTGCTCGAGATCGGCATGATAGTGAGCCGAGTCGCCAGGGCTCAGCTCACAGCGATTCTCCCCCGCCACGACTCGTGCCTGACCCTGGGTGACGGTCAGCAGCTCTCGCGTGCCCTCGAAGTGAGCTGCGCTCTGCAGGCGTGCACCGGGGGCCAGACGCACCTCGTAGAACTCCACGTTCTTCTCCATGTGCAGCGGTGAAAGGGTGCGGATGCGGCAGTCCTGATCGTCACGGAACAGCTGGCTGGCATCGTCGCCGCGCACCACCTCGATGCGCGACGCCGTCCAGGGCTGGTCTACCAGATCGCCGATGTTCATGCCGAAGGCCTGAGCGATACGCAGCGTCACCGCCAGCGTCGGGTTGGCCTTGCCGCGCTCGATCTGGCTGAGCATCGAACGACTGACGCCGGAGGCCGCCGCCAACTGCTCCAGCGTGAGTCCGCGTTTCTTGCGCAGCTCGATGACCCGGCTCGGCAGGCTCCCCGCTTCCGTTTGCCCTTCGTCTGCCGTCATGGTGTCACTCACTTCACTTTTCCCCTATACCCAAGAGACGCTCGCCAACAACCGCATTCCACTATGCGATAAAAAAATCTTGCATGGTGGAATTAATCTGCAATACTGGAATTCATTCCCTCATACTAAACCTCATACAGGGAATTACCAGCACCTATCGCTCCTCAACCGCCTGAACCCTCCAACCACAAGTCAGGAAGGTAGACATGAAAGCACTGATCAAGAAGGAGGCATCACCCGGCCTCTGGCTGGAAGAGGTGCCGGACCCACAGGTCGGCATCAATGACGTGCTGATCAAGGTGAAGCGCACCGCCATCTGCGGCACCGACGTACATATCTACAAGTGGGACAGTTGGGCCCAGAAGACCATCCCCGTACCCATGGTGGTGGGCCATGAGTTCGTCGGCGAGATCGTCGAAGTGGGTTCCAACGTCAACGATTTCCGCCCGGGGCAGATCGTATCCGGCGAGGGTCATGTGGTGTGCGGGCGCTGCCGCAACTGTCTGGCCGGGCGCCGTCACCTGTGTGCCCATACCAGCGGCGTGGGGGTTAACCGCCCGGGTGCCTTCGCCGAGTACGTGGCCCTGCCGATGTCCAACGTGTGGGAACACAAGCCGGGTATCGATCTGGACGTGGCCGCCATCTTCGACCCGCTGGGCAACGCCGTGCACACCGCGCTGCAGTTCGACCTGCTCGGCGAGGACGTGCTGATCACCGGGGCCGGACCGATCGGCGCCATGGCCGCGGCGGTGTGTCGCCATGCCGGCGCGCGTCACGTGGTGGTCACCGATCTCAACCCGGGGCGGCTCGAGCTGGCAAAGCGCCTGGGCGCCACCCGCACCGTGGACGTGCGCCACGAGACGCTGCCCGAGGTCCAGCGCGAGCTGGGCTTGACCGAAGGCTTCGACGTGGGCCTGGAGATGTCCGGCAGCCCTGCCGCCTTCCGCGACATGCTGGCCAACATGTGCCACGGCGGCAAGATCTCCATGCTGGGCATCCCCACCGAGGAGATCGCCATCGACTGGAACACGGTGATCTTCAACATGCTGACGCTCAAGGGCATCTACGGCCGCGAGATGTATGAGACCTGGTACAAGATGTCGGTGATGATCGATTCCGGCCTCGACATCTCGCCGGTGATCACCCATCGCCTGCCTTATACCGAGTTCCAGCAGGGCTTCGATGCCATGCTGAGCGGTGAAGCGAGCAAGGTCGTTCTCAACTGGGAGTCATGACATGTACGGAGCTTTCAAGCAGCATCTGCTGGGCGAACTCGACACCATTCGCCAGGCCGGACTGTACAAGCACGAGCGCCAGCTGACCACGCCTCAGGGCGCCCATGTCGGCATCAGTGCCGGGCAGGAAGTGCTCAATCTGTGCGCCAACAACTACCTGGGTCTGGCCCAGCACCCCGAGGTCAACGCGGCAGCCAAGGCGGGCCTGGAAGAGTGGGGCTACGGCCTGGCTTCGGTGCGCTTCATTTGCGGCACCCAGAGCCTGCACAAGCAGTTGGAACAGCGCCTCACCGACTTCCTCGGTACCGAGGACACCATCCTCTACCCCTCCTGCTTCGACGCCAACGGCGGGCTGTTCGAGACCCTGCTCGGCGCCGAGGATGCGGTGATCTCCGACGAGCTCAACCACGCCAGCATCATCGACGGCGTGAGGCTCTGCAAGGCCCGGCGCTATCGCTACCGCAACAACGACATGGCCGACCTCGAAGAGCAGCTCAAGGCCGCCGACCGCGACGGCGCGCGCTTCAAGCTGATCACCACCGACGGTGTGTTCTCGATGGACGGCTACATCGCCCGGCTCGACGAGATCTGCGATCTGGCCGAGCGCTACGGTGCCCTGGTGCACTTCGACGACTGCCACGCCACCGGCTTTCTCGGCGAAGGCGGCCGCGGCACCCACGAGTATCGTGGCTGCATGGACCGCATCGACATCACCACCGGTACCCTGGGCAAGGCGCTGGGTGGCGCCAGCGGCGGCTACACCAGCGGCAAACGTGAAGTGATCGAGCTGTTGCGCCAGCGCTCGCGGCCCTACCTGTTCTCCAACACCGTGGCGCCGCCGGTGGTCGCCGGCGCGCTGAAGGCCATCGAGCTGGCCGCCGAGTCCAGCGAACTGCGCAGCCGGCTCAGCGAGAAGACCGCCTTCTTCCGTGCAGGCCTCGAGCGACTGGGCTTCGAGCTGCTTCCCGGCGAGCACCCTATCGTGCCGGTGATGCTGCACGACGCCGGGCTGGCCGCCCGCTTCGCCGAAGAGATGCTCAAGGAGGGTGTCTACGTGATCGCCTTCTCCTACCCGGTAGTGCCCCAGGGGCGCGCCCGCATCCGCACCCAGATGTCCGCCGCGCTGAGCCGCGACGACCTGGAGTTCGCCTTGGCCGCCTTCGGCCGGGTCAAGGAGCGCCTGGGGCTGTAGCGAACAGGCGCTGATGTCGGTTGGCCGGGCCAGGGCCCGGCCAGCCTTGGCTACGACCTTGGTCGCAGATAGCCCAAAGGCGACGAGCCAACCGTCATACTGAAATCTGAAACGGTTCAGCGACGGTTTTCGATGCCCATTCTTCTGGAAAAGCTCCGCCCGCCTGCACTACCTGACACCGTCGTGGCCCGGGAAAGGCTGAACGACTGCTTCGCACTCAGTGAACGGATCCGCCTGTTACTGGTCCAGGCACCGCCCGGCTACGGCAAGAGCACACTGCTGGCCGAACGTCTGACCCAACTGGAGCAGCCCTCGGCCTGGCTGTGCCTGGATGCCCGCGATGACGAGCCGGAGCGCTTCGCCGTCTACTTCCGCGAAGCGCTGACTCGCCTGTGCAGTGAACTCGATCTCGCGCTCGAACTGCCCGAGGCCGGCAATCTGGCCGAGGCCGTCGAAACCTGGCTGGCCCTGCTGCCGGCCCAAGCCCCACCGGGCCGGCTGGTACTGGACGACGTTCAGCACCTGACCCACCCATCGATCCTCGAAAGCCTGCGTCATTGGCTGTGCCACCAGCCACCCTGGCTGACGCTTACCCTCGCTTCACGCACGCGCCCCGACCTGGGCCTGCCGGAACTCTGGCTGCGCGGCGAACTGGAGGAGATCGGCCTGAGCGAGCTGGCCTTCGATGCAGAGGAGGCGCAGACCCTGTGTGCCGAACAGCTCAGCCTGCCACCGACCCGGGTCAGCCTGGAGCGCGCCCAGCGCCGCACCGAAGGGTGGCCGCTGGCGCTCGCCTGGCTGATCGAGCGCACCACGACCCTGGCCTCCTTCGATACCCTTCTGGAGCGGCTCGACGGCAGCCATCCGGACTTCGTCGCCTGGTTCGACGAGCTGCTGGCACGCTGTATCGACGAACAGGACCGTCAGCTGCTATTGCAGCTCGGCGTGCTGGAGCGCTTTTCATCCAATCTGGTCGCCAGGCTGCTGGAGGGCGAGCGGCTCTCTCAGCGGCTGGAGGCGCTGGAGCGGGCCGGCCTGTTCCTCGAGCGGGTCGAACCTCACTCGCAATGGTTTCGCTTCCATCGACTGTTTGCCGGCTACCTGCGCCATCGCCGCCACGAGCTCAGCCTGACCACACAGCACGAGCTGCATCAGCGCGCCAGCAACGCCTGGCTGCGTCTGGGCAACCCCGCCCTGGCCCTGGCCCAGGCCATCGACGCCGAAGCCCCCGAGCCGCTGGCCGAGCTGCTCGAGCGCGAGGGTCCCGGCCTGCTGGCCAACGGCCACTTCTCGCTGTTGGCGCGAGGTCTTGCCGCCCTCGGCGATACTCGCCTGGTCGACTCCCCCCGGCTCACCCTGCTGCACGGCTGGGCCTCGCATGCCCAGTACCATTTCGATCGCACTCGCCAGGCCATCGGCTGGATCGAGGCGCAGCTCGAACTGCCCGAATGGGCCGAGCTGGCCGCGGAGTTCGCCACCCTGCGGGCGCAGTTGGCGATCAACGAAGGCGACGCCGAACGGGCGGCACCGCTGGCCGAGCAGGCCCTGACCCTGCCGCCTCGCTATCTGGCCACGACACCGCTGACCGCCGCGGCGATACTGGCCGAGGCGCGCTTCGTCCAGGGCCACCTGGACGAGTCGCTGCAGCGCATCCACAGCGTGGAGCGAGAAGCCAATCGTGTCGGCGATGCGCAGATGCTGCTGTGGGCGCTGTGCCATCAATCGGAGACGCTGGTGGCTCAGGGTCGTCTGCAGGCCGCCTTCGACGTGCAGGAGCGCGCCATCGCCCACGTCGAGCACGCCGGCCTCGACCGCCTGCCGGTGTGCGAATTCCTCTACCGTATCCGCAGTCAGGTGCTGTGGGAGTGGCAGCGTCTGGAAGAAGCAGAGCAGGCAGCGCTGAAAGGCATCGAGGTGCTCGACAGCCAGGGCGAGCGCTGGACGCTGCAATGCCACATCGGCCTGGCCAAGGTAGCGCTGTCGCGGGGCGATCAGGCCCAGTGCGCCGACCATATCCGCCGCCTGCGCAAGATTTTGGTGCAGGGCAACTATCACATCGACTGGCAGGCCAATGCCCATGCCACCCTGCTGGCCTGGTGGCAGGCCAACGGCGATCTCGACGCCGTGGCCCGCTGGCTGCAGGAGGCACCGCCCGGCGACCCGACGAAGGCCAGCAACCACTTCGCGCAGTGCAACCTACGCAATCACGCTCGCGCCTTGATCCTGCTCGGCCGCTTCGACGAGGCCGAGGCGCTGCTGATCGAGCAGGAACGCCAGACCGCACGGCTGGGGCTTACCACCGACGCCAATCGCAACCGGATCTGCCTGGCCGGGCTGGAGTGGCAACGCGGCCGGCCCGATGCGGCCCTGGCGCATCTGGCCCAGGCGCTGACGCTCGCCACACGTACGGCGCTGGCCGGCAGCTTCCTGCGTCTGGGCCGGGCGCTGCCTGAGATGCTCAAGGGGCTGCTGGCCGAGCATGAGCTGGAGCCCCTGGCCCGGGGCCACGCCGAACGGCTGCTCGATCTTGCCCGCCGCCAGCGCGAGTTCGGCCGCGCCGTGCGCCTGATGCTCGACGACTCGGTCATCGACGACATCGTCTCGCGCCCCGACGTGCCGGAGCTGATCCGCACCTCGCCGCTGACCCGCCGCGAGTGGCAGATCCTCGGCCTGATCCATGCCGGGCTCTCCAACGAGCAGATCGCCGAACAGCTCTCGGTCGCCCCCACCACGGTCAAGACCCACATCCGCAGCCTCTATCAGAAACAGAACATCCGTCGCCGCGAAGAGGCCATCGCCCTGGCCGGCGAGCTGCTGTCGCGCATCCAGGGGGAGTAGGCCGCGCGGCCGGACTCAGCCCCCCGCCTACGCCTCCCCTGTGCCGGGGCGTAGAGGATTCACTGCACTGCCCATGGCGTCACCATCGAGCCTACGTTTCTCCGTATGGCACGACGACAAGGACAAGGCATGAACACACAGCACATCTTCGGCAGACAGGGACAGGACTGGTGGCGCGGCGCGGTGATCTACCAGATCTACCCGCGCAGCTTCATGGACAGTAACGGCGACGGCATCGGCGACCTGCAGGGCATCATCGACAAGCTCGACTACATCGCATCGCTCAACGTCGACGCGATCTGGATCTCGCCCTTCTTCACCTCGCCGATGAAGGACTTCGGCTACGACGTGGCCGACTACCGCGGCGTCGACCCCATCTTCGGCACTCTGGATGACTTCGACCGGCTGGTGGAGGCAGCGCACGCCCGCGGGCTCAAGGTCACCATCGACCAAGTGCTGTCGCACACCTCCGATCTTCACCCCTGGTTCGCCGAGAGCCGCACCAGCCGCGACAACCCCAAGGCCGACTGGTACGTATGGGCCGATGCCAAGGCCGACGGCTCGCCGCCCACCAACTGGCAGTCGGTGTTCGGCGGCAGCGCCTGGCAGTGGGACACCCGGCGCTGCCAGTACTACCTGCACAACTTCCTGGTCAGCCAACCGGACCTCAACTTCCGCAATCCGCAGGTCGTCGAGGCCATTCTCGACGAGGTGCGCTTCTGGCTCGACCGCGGCGTCGACGGCTTCCGCCTCGATGCGATCAACTTCTGCACCCATGGCGAACTCGTCGACAACCCGCCACGCAGCAGCTCGGCAGAAGGCTTTCTCGGCGTGCGCCCCGACAACCCCTACGGCTACCAACTGCATCTGCACGACAAGACCCAGCCGGAGAACCTGGCCTTCCTCGAGAAGCTGCGCGCCCTGCTCGACGAGTATCCCGGCACCACCAGCGTCGGCGAGGTGGGCGACGACGATTCGCTCAACGTGATGGCCGCCTATACCCAGGGCGGCAAGCGTCTGCACATGGCCTACTCCTTCGATCTGCTGGGCGAGCGCCACGACCCCGAGTTCCTGCACCAAACGCTGACCGCCATGGAAGCGAAGATCGGCGACGGCTGGCCGTGCTGGGCACTGGGCAACCACGACGTGCCGCGCCTGGCGACCCGCTGGAAGGCACAGGACGACCCGGCCAGGCTGCGTCTCTATCTGGCCTTCCTGCTGACCCAGCGTGGCAGCGTCTGTCTCTACCAGGGTGAGGAGCTGGGCCTGCCCGAGGCCGAGCTCACCCTGGAGCAGCTCGTCGACCCGGCCGGCATCACCTTCTGGCCGGCCTACAAGGGGCGCGACGGCTGCCGTACGCCGCATCCCTGGTGTGCCGAAACCCGCCACGGCGATTTCTCCCGGGGCGAGCCCTGGCTGCCGGTGCCCGACGAACACCTGGGACTGGCCATGCGGCACCAGGACGAAGCCCCCGATTCGCTGCTCAATGCCTACCGCACCCTCCTTGCCTTCCGCCGGGAACACGTGGCATTGAAGAAGGGCGAAGTGCGCTACCACCCGGTGCGCGACGAGGTGCTGTGCCTGGAGCGCTCCTATCCCGCGCGAGAGCCCAACGAGCGCCTGTTGGTTGCGCTCAACTTCAGCGACGCGCCGCGCACCCTGCCCGCCCCGCGGGAAGCGCAAGCGCTCGACGACGCCCCGGCGCTGGTCAATGGCGCATGGGCCAATGGCGAGGTCCAACTGCCGCCCTGCGGCATCGCCATCGCCCGCTGTCCGGCACGGGAGGAGATCGTATGGGACGTCTGACGCTTGCCGGAATCGGCAAGGATTACGCGGGGGTCGAGGTCTCCCGCGACATCGACCTGACCATCGAGGACGGCGAGTTCATCGTCTTCGTCGGCCCTTCCGGCTGCGGCAAGTCCACCCTGCTGCGCATGATCGCCGGCCTCGAGGACATCAGCCACGGCGAGATGCGCCTCGACGGCGAGCGCATCAACGAGGTACCGCCCCAGGAGCGTGACATCGGCATGGTGTTCCAGTCCTACGCGCTCTACCCGCACATGACGGTGGCCGAGAACATGGCCTTCGGTCTCAAGCTCGCCCGCACCGACAAGGCCGAAATCCGCCGTCGGGTGGAGCATGCCGCCGAGATGCTGCACCTGGGCGAGCTGCTCGAACGCAAGCCCAAGGAGCTCTCCGGTGGCCAGCGCCAGCGGGTGGCCATCGGCCGCACCCTGGTCAAGGAGCCGGCGGTGTTCCTGTTCGACGAGCCGCTGTCCAACCTCGACGCCGCCCTGCGGGTCGACATGCGGGTGCAGATTGCCGAGCTGCACCGGCGCCTGGGCGCCACCATGATCTACGTGACCCACGATCAGGTGGAAGCGATGACCCTGGCCGACCGCATCGTGCTGCTGGCCGGGGGTCGCATCGCTCAGGTCGGCGCCCCGCTGTCGCTCTATCACTACCCGGCCACGCTGGAGGTGGCGCGTTTCATCGGTTCGCCGCGCATCAACGTGGTGCCGGTCGAAGTGCTAGACCCGGGCCGCCAGCGCACCTCGGTGCGCCTGCCCGGGGGCGAGACGCTGACCGTGGCGGTAGACGGCGCCCGACTGCGTGCCGGCGACAAGGCCACCCTGGCCGTGCGCGCCGAGGACTTCGTCGCCCCGAGCGACGCCGATGCCCGCCTCGCAGCCAGGCTCATGGTGGCCGAAAGGCTCGGCTACGAAACCCTGGCTCATCTGCGGGTAGAGGGCGTCGGCGAGACCCTGACCCAGCGCCTCGACGGCTTGACCCACCTAGAGGACGGCCAGCCGCTCGAACTGGGGCTTTCCGGTGAGCGCTGCCACCTGTTCGCCGCCGACGGCAAGGCCTGCCCACGGCAGGTACGGATTCCTGGCGTCACTCATTGAGCACGGGCAAGAACTTGCCCCGCGGGCAACTTCTTGCCCGCCTCAGGCAAAGGATTGCCTGAGTTCACTTAGCATTTTGGGCCTCTTCTCTCTTACTTTCTTGTTTTTACTTTATTAGCCAAAAACTGGCACAGCGCCTGCTGCAACTCGGCCATGTACGCCTCCAGGAGGAAGCATGGCCTTTGAAACCGGACTTCACTTCACTCTGCGGCTAGCCGATGCCAGCTCGCCCGACATCGAGGGCCTGGCGGTCATCGAGTTCACCCACCGGGAACGGCTCTCCGCCCCCTTCGAGCTCACGGTGCGCTTCGCCAGCCGTAACGGCAGTCTCTCTGCTCGCGACATTCTCGACCGCGAGGCCACCCTGACCATCTGGCAGGACGACGAGATGCTGCGCCAGGTGAACGGCATCGTCAGCGAGTTCGCCCGTGGCGACCGCGGCCACCGCCACACCTTCTACCGGGTCGAGATCCGTCCCGCGCTGTGGCGCCTCTCACTACGGCAGAACTCGCGCATCTTCCAGGAAGTCTCGCCGCTCACGGTGCTCAACACCCTGTGCGACGAGCACGGCCTGACCGATCTTGCCTTCGCCGCCACCCGCGAGCCCGAGGCTCGGGAATACCTTACCCAGTACCGTGAAGACGATCTCGCCTTCGTCGAACGCCTGGCTGCCGAAGAGGGGCTGTTCTACTTCCACGAGTTTTTTGAAGTTGGTAGCGACGAGGATG
>NZ_BAEU01000055.1:0-51921 GCF_000246875.1 Halomonas sp. KM-1 | reverse complement strand
ACTACGTCAATAAGGGGGTGCAAACAACTTTCACCGGCGCTAAGATCTTACGTTACTTATGACATTCTACAGATCCTTGGTCAACTCTAGGAGACCGAGCTGGCGACGCACTATCTTTCTTTGATATATTTTCATGGTGTTACGGTCATGCATCAGGTAGGACTTATCAAACTTCACTATTTTTCCACATTGGTTCTTTTTTCATCGGTTTAACATTCAAGTACGGCTTATATATCTCCTATGTCTTGGTAAAAATAAACCTATAACCGTTAACGATCCCAAGACCAACCGCTAAACAGGGATTGGCTCTAAGATCAATTTAATACTATACTATTTGCAAGCGTTCATCTATATCGTGTAAGTGCAATACCGAATGCGATCAGGCCAGAAGATATGAACCTCCAGACACCGAACCCTTCTTTTAAAACGAACGTTGAAATTATTGCAGCGAAGAGAACGCTTGTTTCCCGCAAGGCTGACACCATGCCGAGAGGAGCGTAAGCCATGGCCCAAATGATTATCCAATATGCGCCTACTTGCATTCCCCCTCCAGCTGAGGCGAACATCCAGTTTCCTAAAACCACTTTTTTAATTTCCTTGAACTTCCAAAACAAAGCAATAACAAACGTTGCTAAGCCATTACCAATAGTTAAAATAACTGCAAACCCTATTGCCGAGCCGGCCTGGCGAGCTCCCAAGCCTCCCACCAGCGTATATGAAGCGATAAATACACCAGTACCAAGAGCGAAAAGTATAGCTTTAGGATTTTTTGACAACCCATCCTTAGAATCTAAAGCCAATGTCATAACACCAATCGAAAGAAAGACAACACCTAACAAAGGGAGAAAATTTATCACTTCGCCAACAAGTAGTACTCCACCCATGGTTACAATCAATGGTGCCGAGCCGCGAGCAATAGGATAAACCTGCCCATAATCTCCATACTGATAGGCCATTGGTAAACAAAAGTGATATGCTGTATGTATTACAACAGCTAACGCAAGTAATGGCCAGCTATCTTGATTGGGAAATGGCACGAAAGGAAGTACAGCTAATGAAACTAAACTTCCAAAAAATGTCAACACAGCCATTACCGCTATCCTGTCCCCACCTATTTTTACAATTGCATTCCATCCGGCATGAAAGGCAGAAGCAAGCAGCACCAACAAAGTGATCTCAACACTCATAACTATATCCCCGCCATATCATAATTGAAAAAAACAGCGCCTAGAAAAACCTCTAACTCTTTTCTAACCATTAAGGGAGTTGCTTAGTTACCATACGCCCTATAGGATCTTGTAAGATCGATTCACCACCTCTTTCCCACGTACTCTCATAGTTTCTCCATTACATGCTAGCCTAAAAAACGGTTATCTTCCTGTGCCTCTAGACAAGACAGTATGCATCGCTCGGTTACCGACTGGATGCCAAAATTACTTGAGCCTACAAAGCATAGCTGATGCTTTCTTGACGTATTTACGATATGGCTTAATATCTTCATGCGATCGATCATATGAATACATGAACTACCTCCGACGCAATCCAAGTTGCCATTTTTCCCCAAATGGGACAGCCTTCACTGGCATTGGCACCTGAGAAGGGTGCCGTTGAGCCAGGAACGCGCCTAAAAGCGCCATGCCGTTCGAACGCTCTTTAGCATGATGCAGAAACTAAGCTAAGAAGCCATGAACCGAGGCGTGCGTCTTTATTAAGACTAGCTTCAAAGTGGCCGGCAAGGCGCTTTTCTTGCACCTTCGGAAATTGGTAAACTGCCATTAGGCAAAGGAGGTCCTCATGGCCTACCTCAACTACCCATCGAAAAGCGCCAGCAAATGAGTGCCGCAGCGATGCGGTCTTATCCCAAGATCATCAACGACTGGGGGCTGAAGAGCAGGAAGCTGCCTTGCTGCTTGGCGTGCCGGGGTCGACCTATCGGCGATGGCGCAAGCAGCCCACGGCGGCGCGGCTCGACGTCAATCAGCTCGAGCGCATGTCGCTGATCCTGGGTATCTACAAGGCCCTTCAGATCCTGCTGCCGCGCGCGGACGCCTGGCTGCGCCGGCCCAATCACAATCCCCTGTTTGCGGGCCAGCTACCCTTGATCGGCTGCTCAGCGGCCTGGTGCAGGATCTCTATGTGGTCCGCTAGCATCTCGCAGATCTTGCCTAGTACCATTGAGCTCTACGCCCCCAGAAACCGCACCTCCTCCACCCTCACCCGAAAGAAAGGAAAGTACTCCTCCGTACTGAAGTGATTGCCCGCCTCGACCTTGGTGGGCAGGGTGAAGCCCTCGAAGTTTTGGAAGTCGTCGAGGTAGCCGCCGAAGGGTTGAAGGCGCCACTCCTTCTCGGGGTTGGCGTCGCTCCAGCGTTGGAACTGTACCCAGCGTGGTTGGCCGTTCTCGGCTACGACGATCTCGATGGCTTGTTCCAGGGTGCCGTGGGTGATGATTGCTCGTGCCAAGTTGGGCTCGCCGCTCTCTTCCCAGCGCACGCCGGCCTCTTCCCAGTGCACTCCGTGCTGGGGCAGCAGCGCTGCCGGGGTCCAAAAGGCGGCTTCCGCTACGGCTCGGCCGAACGAGACGCGCAGGTGGTTGTCGTCGCCCCCGGCCCTGGCGACGGGCAGCGTGCCGTTAAGCCAGAAGCGCGCCCAGGAGTGGCCTTCCGCCATGCCGTCCGAGCCGCTCATCTGCATGAGGCCGCTGCCGGCCCGTTCGAGCCGCCAGATGAAGCCATGCGGTGGAGCAAGTATCTGCCGGGCCCGCATGGGACGGTAGCCGGGTGCCTCCTTGGTGCCGAGGCCGATCTCGCCGGTCATGTGGATTTCGCTGACGACGTGAAGCGGCGTGCCCGGGGCAATGGTGTAGAGGAAGTAGCGCCGGGCGGCGTCGGGTAGGCCTTCCACCATGGCGGGGTCGAACGTTTCGACGGTGGCAGGCGCCTGGGATTGCAGCCATGCCCAGGAATTCTCCATCGCGCGGTTATCGGCCACTCGCCAGGCCTGCATGGCCAGTACGCCGGTGAGCACCAGCGTCAGTAGCAGGGCTAAGGCCACTCCCAGGTATGCCATGCGTTTTCTCCTGCGCTTGCTTCGCCCCATTTTCATTCCCCGAGGCAAGCTTTGCAGCTATCAGCCGTTGGCGCTCACTTGAACCAGTCTTGTTCGAACCTGCCGTTCTGCAACCTGTACATCGACAGCCCGTACTTCAGTTCATTTCCCGATCCGTCTTTCACGAACCCCTTCTGCTTCCCCAGCGAATGGAAGAAAGCATCCATCAGCAAGAGCGCGCCATCGATGAACCACCAGAGGAGGAAGCCCCCGAGAGTCACCGCTTTGAGGATGCCTGTTTTCCATTTCCCCAAATAGAATCTATCGACCCCAAAGAATCCCAGGAACATGGCAAGTACCAGGGCGATGAGTCTATTCTTCTGCTTGGTCTCTATCACTTGAACGTCCTTTTTCTATTGTCGTGTTTCCGCCTTCAGAGACGGCTGCCTTCTCGTGGAATGCGTTTAACCAGACGCTTCTCGATGATACTCGCGCTTGGCGGCGAGTAGCTGCTGGTCAGCGCGGGCGGCGAGGCTTTCCAGGCTGTCATCGTGGCGCAGGGTGGCAACCCCCACACTGATCGAGATGGCGGCCAGCTCATGGGTCTGCTGCTGCAGGCGCTCGGCGGTGGCGCGGGCGTCTTCGTTACTGCTCTCGGGTAGCAGGATCAGAAACTCATCGCCGCCGAAGCGGCCCAGCAGATCGTTTGCGCGCAAAGCGCCCTGCAGGCTCGCGGCAACGCGCTTGAGCGCGGTATCTCCTGCCTCATGGCCTTGGGTGTCGTTGACCTGTTTGAAGGCGTCGAGGTCGATCATCAACACGCTGAGCGAAGTGTCATAGCGCCTTGCCCGCTCGATTTCGCGCTGGCCCAGGGTCTCGATATGCCGGCGGTTATAGCAGCCAGTAAGAAAGTCGCGGGTGGCCATCTCCTCGAGCTGGCCGTTGAGCAGCCTGAGTTCGCGGTTGGCGTGCTGCAATTCAGCGGTACGCTGCTCCACGCGTGCTTCCAACACCTGGTTGTGGCGCTCCAGCGCATCCCGGGCCTGGTGCAGTTCGGTCACGTCCTGAGAGATGCCGAAAAGATGGGTGACGCGCTGCGGGTCATCGGCGGCATTGTGCAGCGGCACGATCAGCGTCAGCCAGTAGCCGTACTGCTCGTTGCCCTGCTCATCGAAGAAGGCGGCATGCTCTTGATAGCGCATCGGCTTGTTCCGCGCCACGCATTCACGGTAGCGCGCATAGATCGACTCAGCCGTTGCAGCGGGCAAGAATGCCGGCAGCGGCTGACCCAGGCACTCACGGCCAATGGTATCGACCTGCGCTGGGTTGGCTGCCTCGAGTATGAAGTGGCCGTCCTCCTCCACGCGTATCAGGAACATGTTCTCGGGGAAGTAATTCCACAGCTCGCGAATCAGTGGATGCCCTATCAGGCCATCGTAAAAGGATTGCTGCGTCTGCTGAGGCGGTTCGGCTGTCATGCGATCACCCGCGGCGAGGTTTACATTACCTTTACAGTAACCACCTGGCCTGGCAAGTGTCGGCAGCATGCCCGGAGCGCGCTCCATGACTTCGGCACTGCCCAGATAGGTTGGATCAGCGCTTCGGCGCGGCTTGCGGGTACCTGGGTAGCGCGTCTTCGAGATCGAACCACTCGGCCTTGGACGAGACCCAGGCGTGGTAGCGTTTGCCGGGTGTTATCGGGGTATCCAGGGTGCCCAGGCGCAGCCGCTTGGCTTCGGGCAGGTCGTCGCGGGCGCTGTAGAGCGGGCTGCCGCACTCGGCGCAGAACACGCGTACCTTGCCCGGTGTGGCGCGGTACTCCTTGAGATACTTCGCGCCTCGGGTGATGCGAAACTCAGCCGAGCGGATCGGCGCCACGGCAACGAAGGCCGAGCCCTGGGCCTTCTGGCACTGCTTGCAGTGGCACATGGAGACTTCGTCGATCTCGCCACTGTATTCGTACTCCACCTTGCCGCATAGACAGCTTCCCTTGTGCATCGGCGCTTCTTCCGGTCGGTTTTTCTTCTACCCGGTTTTCGGGCAGAGGGCGGATGCAGTATAGTCGGCGGTCCATCCCTTCAATATGAGGTGTTCGTCCAATGCGCCATTGATGCCGCCGTTGTTATGACGGCCAGTCTCCACCGGCCCCTATCGCAGGGGGAGTGCTTGGCATCGCAGGACTAGCGCATGACGAATATCCATCTCGTACTTCAAGATGTTTCTTACGCTTTGCCCGACGGCAGAGTGCTTTTCTCCGGCCTCCACGAGCAGTTCGACACGTGCCCGACGGGGCTGGTTGGCCGCAATGGCGTGGGCAAGACCTTGCTGGCGCGCATACTGGCCGGATTGTTACCACCCACCTCCGGGCACTGTCGGCGCTCCGGCAGCGTGCATTACCTGGCCCAGCAAGTGGTTCATCCTGATGATGCAACAGTGGCAACGCTGGCTGGGATTAAGCATACCCTGGATGCGCTGGCGCGCATCGAGTCGGGCAGTACGGCAGCGGAGGATTTCGATACCGTTGGCGACGACTGGGACTTGCCGTCGCGCCTGCGCCTAGAGCTGGAGTCCAATGGATTGGGCCACCTTGGCGCCGAAACACCGGCCAGCGTACTCAGCGGCGGCGAGGCGATGCGGGTTTCCCTGATAGGCGCCATGCTGTCGAACGCCGACTTCCTGATCCTCGATGAACCAAGCAACCATCTCGACCGGCCGAATCGGCGGGCGCTGATCGAGCAGCTGCAACGCTGGCCACGCGGGCTGATCGTGGTCAGTCACGATAGGCAGCTACTGGACGCCATGCAGCGCATCGTGGAGCTCTCTTCTCTGGGGCTGCAAAGCTACGGGGGCAATTACACCTTCTATGCCGAGGCCAAGGCTCATGAGCGACACAATGCCTTGGAGACGCTGGCCGAGCGTAAGCGCGAGCGCCAGCGTGAGGCACGGGCGATGCGCAAGCAGCTGGAACGTCAGGAGCGGCGCCAGGCACGCGGCTATCGGCAAGGCAAGGAGGCCAATCAAGCCAAGTCGCTGCTGGATGGGCAGAAAGAGCGCAGCGAAGCATCCTCGGGTGCACTGCGCCGGCATCAGGCGGCCCGCTTGGCACAGCTCAACCAGGACGTAAAAGATGCTGCGCAGCACGTCGAAGATGAGGCGCTCATCGCCCTGCATGACATCCCCGTTGCGCAGGCGGCTAAGCGCCGCGTGGCCGATCTAGATGGCGTGGAGCTGCCTTACGTCGCACAAGCCACACGTCCTATCAGCCTGATGGTGAGCGGCCAGCAGCGCGTGGGTGTCATCGGTCCCAACGGCTGTGGAAAATCCACTTTGCTGCGCGTGATGGCAGGCAGGATTATGCCCCTGGCCGGTGTTTGTAAGGTAACGTCCGAGAGCGCCTATCTGGATCAGCAACTGGAGAACCTGGATCCGGCAAAGACGGTGCTCGAGCAGTTACGCTCGGCCAATCGCACGGCGACCGAGGCGGACCTGCGCATGCGCTTGGCGCAACTGGGGATCGATGCATCGAAGATAGCGACGCCAAGTGGATCACTGAGCGGGGGTGAACGGTTGAAGGCGGCTCTCGCTTGCCTGCTCTACGCCGACACGCCACCGCAGCTGCTGTTACTCGATGAGCCGAACAACCATCTGGATTTGCCTTCGGCCGAGGCCTTGGAAGCCATGCTGCGCAGCTATCGGGGCGCATTGATCGTGGTGTCGCATGATGACGTCTTTCTGGATAACCTCGGCCTGACCGATCGCCTGCTCGCTACAGAGGAGGGCTGGAGGTTGGAGCCTCTAAGGTCATCTGATTGACTCCCAAGACAAGGAACGTATCAACGATGCACATAGCAGACACTCTGACTCCCGGGCCGGTGACTTCGGCGGGCCCAGGCAAACGACCTTGGACTTCGAAAAGGTCGTTGCGCCCTTCCCCGAACTGCCGGCCATGGGTTCCGCAGCTGGCGCGCACTGTAGATAGCTAGGTCAAAAACCTGACATGAAAGAGTCCCCTCCCTCATCCTATGTGACGACCTATCGGCGCGGGCTCGCGCTGGTACGCTCATGCTATCCGCGATTCTTTGTCCACCTCGTGCTGGTGCTGCTGCTCATGATCGGCATCGCGGCGGTGGGCGCTGCGGTCCCTTATTTGTTGCGACAGACCACCAACCTCTTGGTAGAGGCGTCGGGCGAGGCGGCAGTGGGCATGGTCTACGCCTTCGCCATGGCCTATGCGATCGGCTGGACGTTGAGCAATATGATGGAGTGGGGCAAGAATCTCGCGAGTTCATACGTGATGGCCAGATGCGATGCGGCGGTTTACTCGAGCATCGTGGGCCGTCTGCTACGGCTGCCTTATCAGGCGCAGCATCGGCTCGATACGGGGGTGGTGATGGCGGATGTGAACCGCGCCATGAGCAGCTTCGGCCTGATCAACCATGCCCTCTTCTGGACCATCGCCCCGGTGGTCATCCAGCTCTGCTTCGTCTTCGGTATTCTCTGGCAGGTGATCAACCTCACCTTTGCGGCCGCCTTCATCCTGGCCATCTTGGTGCTCTTCGCCCTCACCTACCGCATTGCCGATGCCACCACCCGCATCCACAAGACCTTCTACCAGACGCATACCCAGCTGAGCGAGTTCCTCGCCGAGCGCCTGCGCGCGCTGTACGACATCAAGATCAACCTCGCGGTAAGGCATGAAGAGCACACTCTCGACCGCCATCTGAGCGGCTATGTGCACACCGTATACGGGACGCATGCCAAGCTCAGCGGCTTGATGGGCGGGCAAGTATTCGCGGTGGGCCTGGTGCTGGGTGGATTCACGCTGTATACCGTCAGCGAGGCGCTACGCCAGCGTTACCAGGTCGGGGATTTCATCATGATCACGACCTATGTGGTTCAGCTCACCTCCCCATTCGTCATGATTGCGGCGGCGTTGATCGACCTCAAGAAGAACTACGTCGCCCTGGGAGACGGCCTTAAGTATCTTGATCTGCCGACCGAGCCCCAGGGCGCAGCCGGTATCGCCCTGAACTATCAGCAGCCTGTGTTCACGCTACGCGACGTCAGCCTGCGCGCCGATGACGCCACCTCCGCGAAGCCGCTCAGTGCGGAGATTCAAGCTGGCAAGATGTACGGGGTGCGCGGCCCATCAGGAAGCGGGAAGTCCACTCTGTTGAGAACCCTTCTGGGACTCGAGCCCCAAGAGGCTGGCGAGATCCTTTTCCACGGTGTCAGCGTTAGCCGCCTTGCCCCGGAGGAGATCCTTGGCAACGTGAGCGTCGTCCCCCAGGCGCCACTGATCTTTAGCGGAAGCCTCAGGGAGAACCTGCTGTACGCGCACCCTCAGCCCGTGCCTGACCAGGAGCTGCTGGCACTCGTCGAGCTCCTGGATCTCGCGCGGATCGGTGGTGGCAGCTCTGGCGAAGGCGTGCTGGATCGGGATGTCGGCGTACAGGGAAGGAACCTCTCTGGCGGAGAACAGCAGCGCATCGCCATTGGTAGAGCGCTGCTGCGCGGCACCCCCACCATGATGCTCGATGAGCCCACGGCGGCACTGGATAGTGCACGCGAGATTCAGCTCATGCAGGCACTAAGAGCGCGCGTCGAGACCCTGGTGGTGGTTAGCCACCGTGAGCAGGTGCTGGCGCTTGCCGATGAGATTATTGATGTCGGGCCGAGCAACGCGCCGGCTTTGGTGGAGTAGTTGTGGCTGTCCAGCCATTGCCCTTTGCTGATGAAATGACTGGATGGAGTACCTCCACATGATCGACGAGAAGCCGGCCTTGGCCGCCTGGCGAGTCCATGGCCAAGGCCGGTTGGTGTGCTACCGCTGCAATCAGTCTGCCTGCACGACCCCGCAGGCAACCCGGTCGCCGGCACCGCCGATGGGCTGACTCATGTGATCATCGGGGTTTTCATGGATGACCAGCGCGGTGCCTTCTTCACCGAGCATGTTCCCCCCGATACTACCATCGAGACTTGCCCGTTCATTGAACATCTCAACCTGCGCGCTACCGTCGCTGTGGACGTAGAAGTTGGGCAGGTCTCCGGCATCCGGGCCGTCTGGATTGAGGAAGCCGTGCGCTGAGTCGTCGGGATTCAGGTGGCCGCCAGAGGCGTGAAACCCTTCATCATGATCCTCACAGGTACCGACACTGTGGATATGAATGGCCTTCCACCCCTCATCCAGGCCATCGATGCTGAAATTGATCAGCACTCCGACCGGGCCCTGCTTGATCGTGCCCTGCCCGACCACCTCACCGTCGTTATCGATGAATTCAACGCTGGCCGTCGGGCCGTTGCCCTCGTCGGCCATGCTTGTCAGGGAAAAGAGACCGAGAGTCAGGCCCAACAGCATTGAATGTCCTTTTTTCATCCACTCCTCCAGATAACGTTAACGACCTTTGTTGGCCTACCCCAGCATAGTATGAGGTGGCATCGATCACGACCGGGGGCCACCTGCTTCTCGGCTGGCCTTTTCCGGCCTTGCCCCCTGTCGGCGTCGGTGTCATCGTCTTTCGGTGACCATCAGCCGCTGACCACAAGGAGCATTATCGTGTTCATCGCCATGAACCGTTTTCGGGTCAATCCCGAGCGAGTGAAGGAGTTCGAGCAGATCTGGCTGGAGCGGGAGACCCACCTGCAGGGCCTGCCCGGCTTCGTCGAGTTTCATATGCTGCGCGGCCCCGAGAAGGAAGACCACGTGCTATACGCCTCGCACACCATCTGGCGCTCGCGGGAGGACTTCGAGGCCTGGACCCACTCCGAGGCGTTCCGCAAGGCCCACGCCAACGCCGGCCAGAGCAAGCGCGAGGGGCTCTACCTAGGCCCGCCGAACTTCGAAGGATTCGAAGTCATCCAGACGGTCGGCAACGCCAGCGATGCCTGAGGCCACGAGACGGATGAGGACTGGAGCATGAGCGCGGCGCAGCCTACTCCGCCGCTGACGGAGCTCGGTGGCCGTAGCGTGCTGTTCGCGATGGCCGCCGAGGCCGAATACGGCCCGCACCTCAAGCAGCGTTTTACCCCGACCATGACCGGTGTCGGCCCGGTGGAGGCAGCGGTGGAGCTCACCGCGGCCCTGGCCGCTCTGGCCCAGCTGGGGCGCCTGCCGGATCTGGTGGTATCGCTGGGCTCGGCGGGCAGCCGGGTGCTGGAGCAGACCGAGATCTATCAGGCGACCTCCGTCGCTTACCGCGACATGGACGCCTCACCACTGGGCTTCGAAAAGGGCACCACGCCCTTTCTCGACCTGCCGGCGATCGTTCCCCTGCCGCTGCGTATTCCCGGCATTCGTGAGGCCACGCTTTCCACCGGGGCCAATATCGTTTCGGGCGAAGCCTATGCCGCCATCGCTGCGGAGATGGTCGACATGGAGAGCTACGCCTGCCTGCGCGCCTGCGCCCGCTTCGAGGTGCCGCTAGTGGTGCTGCGCGGTATTTCCGACGGCAAGGCGGAGCTGCACCACGTGGATGACTGGACGGAGTATCTACACGTCATCGACGAGAAGCTGGCCGCCGCCGTAGATCGGCTTGGCGAGGCGCTCGCCGAGGGGTTGTTGGATCGCTGACCTGGTGAGTGGCCTGGTCAGGGGGTGTCCGAGGCGGCTTCGCTACCTTCCGGACCGCAGCCCACCACGCGGTAGCGCGTGCTGCGCCCGCCCCCGGGCATTTTCTCCAGGCAGCCCTTGGCCAGCAGGTCGGAAAGATGGCGGGTGGCAGTGGCCTTACTGACCTTGGCGACCTTCTGATACTGGGCAGCGCTGATGCCGCCCTCGAAGCCCCGCTCTCCGCCATCCAGCAACCGATTGAGTACTTTGATCTGTTCCGGCAACAGGCCGGCTTCGGAGAATCGCTGCCAGAAGCGTGTCTTGGTCAAGGTACGCTCGATGCCGGCGAGAGCATCTTCCAAGGTTTGCAGCAGGATATCGAGAAACCAGGCCAGCCAGTCACTGAGATCCGTCGTGCCACGCTGGCTGCTCTCAAGCACTTGGTAATAGTTCTGCCGCTCGGCCAGGATCGCGGCGGACATGGTGTAGAGTCGAATGCTTTGTCGGTCGGCCTGGGCCAAGGCCCGGTCGGCAATGGCGCGGGCCAGGCGGCCGTTACCGTCCTCGAAGGGGTGCAGGGTAACGAACCAGAAGTGGGCTATACCGGCACGCAGTAGAGGGTCCAGGGTCGGGTCGTGGCGGCTCGTGTCGAACCACGCCAGGAAGGAAGCCATTTCGTCCTCCAGCTCTTGGCGAGGCGGGGCTTCGAAATGCACCTTGGGCTTGTCGAGACGACCGGAGACGACCTGCATCGGCTCCTCGCCCCGCCACTCTCCTACCCGCAGCCTGACCAGCGATGTCTCGGCATCGGGAAAAAGCCAGCGATGCCACTGGAAGAGCCGCTCGCGGGTCAGCGCCGTATCCGGCGAGCCGATGGCATCCATCATCATGTCGGCTAGGCCTTCCGAACGCGATGAAACAGCCGCTGCTCCATCATCGACGCCGAGGCGTCGCGCCAGGGAGGAACGTACCGAGGCGGCATTCAGGCGCTCTCCTTCGATGGCCGAGGAGGTAATGATGTTCTGCAGCAGCGTATCCAGCATTACTGCCGGATCGTTGTCGGCCGGCAGGGAACCTACCCTGCCCAGCAGCATCCCGAGAGACCGCCAAGTTTCCTGAAGGCGAGGCTGGATCACGGCGGCCCGCCAGTGGAAAGCGGGCCAGTCGGGTTGCTGCCAGATCCAGAGTGGCGTCGTGCTTGAAGCGTTCATGGCGGTACCCTGTATGACTGGTGAGCCGAATAACTAATTATTCGGCTCACTATATGAGCCGAATTGTCGTCTCATTCGGCTCAAGGGTCAACCAAGGCCCATTGTTGGTCTGGCTTAGACGAGATGCGACTCCAGCCAGCGCTTAAGCTGTGAGCCCTGCATCAGCCCGGCCTGGCGGGCGATCTCATGCCCCTCCTTGAACACGATAAGCGTGGGAATGCTGCGAATGCCGAAGCGCCCGGCCAGAGCCTGCTCCGCCTCGGTGTCGAGCTTGGCGAAGCGAATGCGCGGCTCCAGCTCGGCGGCGGTCTGAGCGAAGACAGGCGCCATCATCTTGCAGGGGCCGCACCAGCCGGCCCAGAAGTCCACCACCACCGGCAGCTCGCTGCGCTCGATCAGCGCCGCGTAGTTGGCGCTGGTGAGCTCCAACGGCGCCCCGCTGAACATTGGCTGCTTGCACTTACCACAGCGCGAGGCGGCCAGGCGCGCCGTGGCCACGCGGTTGATGGCCAAGCAGTGAGGGCAGGCCAGATGCAGAGAATCGGACATGGCTGGGCTCCGGGGTAGAGAGGGCTGACGAGGATATGGTGGCAGCCGGGCTGGAAGTAAAGCCAAGCAAATTCTCGCCGACATGTTCTGGTGAGCCGAATAGCGGAATTATTCGGCTCACTCCAGGAGCCGAATAGACGAGCGATTCGGCTCGCAGGCAAAGCGAGGTCTGTTTGCGGGGTCATGGGATAAGGACCGCCTCCACCGGCCTGCGCAGAGAGCGCGGCATCGCCTTGCCCCGGCCGAACCGCACCACCAGGTCGGGGCGCCCACCGACGATACCCAAGGCTTCGGCGAACGCCGGGCGTATGCTCGTCTCTTCGACCGGCTGGTTGATGAAGGCATTGCAGATGCCGAGTGCCGTCGCCTGCAAAGCGAAACGCTGATAGCAGCGTCCGGCTTCCACCCAGTGGGCCCTGTCGTCGGCTTCCGAGATGAACACGGCAATGCCGGCGGAGCTGCGGATTTGCCGGGCGAGTTTGGCATTCTCGGAGCCTTGGCGTAGCAGCGCGCGGAATAACCACCGGCCCAGCCACCGCGGTGTGGAGGGACTGCCCATGGCACGCGCGAATAGTCCATCCCCGCTCAGGATCGCCTCGCGTTCGCCAAAGCGGATCCAGGCCTCGAGTTCCTGCCGGAAGGCCCGGCTACGGATCTGCAAGCTGTTGGCCAGAAGCACGAACCCCAACACTTGCTCTATCGCCGGTCGCTCGGTCAGCAGGCTGATGGAGACCCCATTTCCGGTTCCCGCGCCCTGGAGCAGGTAGAGCTCCTGGTCGGTAACGGGTGCGCCATCGTAGTCGGTGCGGGTGCACTGCCGCGCCGGGATCGCCTCGAACAGCGAGGAGCGCTCCGGCTGGCAGGGTGCTAGCGTCACGCGTACTTCTCCGTCGCCTTCGGCATGAAACGTAACCTCGCCCTGCATGCCGAACGCCCGTGCCGCCAGACTCAGGTTCTCGGCGGCGCAGCCCAGCGAAACGTAGAGGTGGTGATCGTCCGGGTCGACCACCGGGGTGCGCCGCGTAAGATCCGGCAGGATCGTGATGGCTTCGTCCGCGACTCTGAAGCGCCAGCACTGGGTGTTGTGCCCGGAAGGCGCCAGGGTGGCATAACGAATGAGTTCCTTGAGCCGAGCGACATGATCGGTCGCTTGCCCATCGCCATGGCGCCACAGACTCGCCACTACCTGTTCGTAGTTCATCGCCCGCCCCCTGCTCCACCCACCCTGACGAAGCTCCTCTGCTTGCCTCAGTTTAGCGGGTGCGGATCCAGGTAGCGCTTGGTCAGTGCCCAGAAACCAGAACCGACATTAAAATATCGCTAAAGCTCCTAACCGATACTATAGTGTCGATATGAAAACGAGACATGTGACTCTCAGCCCCCATGCTGCCCTCTCACTGCGCCTGTTCGCAGGACTGATCGAAGAGGGGCGTCTACACAAGGGTTGGACCCGAGACGAACTCGCCGAGCGAGTGGGCGTCGGCGTGGTCACGATTCGCCAGATCGCCAAAGGCTCTCCCCGGGTGGCCATCGGCACCTACTTCGAAGCGGCTGCGTTGGTAGGCGTATCGCTATTCACCGACGACACGGACACCCTGAAACGCGAGTCCGCTACCCAGTTGGAACGGCTGGCGCTGCTTCCCAAACGCGCCCGCCGTCAGCAGCACGAGCCCCTCGACGATGACTTCTAGCCAACGTGCCTATGTTTGGGTGTGGCTGCCTAATCAGCCCCTCCCGGTGGCTGCCGGCCTCCTTGAACGCGACGATCAGGATCGCTACCGTTTCGCTTACGGTCGGCGCTATCTTGACCGAGAGGATGCCATCAGCCTTTTTCCCCGTGAGCTTCCCCTGCGCCGCGGCAACCAGGAACAGGTCAGCGGCACACTGCCCTCCTGCCTACGAGATGCGTCCCCAGACGCTTGGGGGCGCCGTGTCATCATCAACCGGCTGACAGGAATGACAGGCGCGGGAGCCGATCAGGCCGATTTCAATGAGATGGTTTATCTACTCGAATCGGGGTCCGACCGAATCGGCGCCCTCGATTTTCAGCTCTCGCCCACCGAGTACAAGCCACGCGAGCATCAGGATGCCACCCTGGCGGAGCTGCAAACGGCTTCTGAATACGTGGAGGCAGGGGAGCCGCTACCTCCCGCTCTCGATCAAGCCATTCAGCACGGCAGCAGCATCGGCGGCGCTCGCCCCAAGGCCCTGCTGAATGACCAGGATCGCAAGTTGGTGGCGAAGTTCTCTTCCAGCACCGACCTCTATAGTGTGGTGAAAGCCGAATTCGTTGCCATGCGACTTGCCAGTCTCGCGGGGCTCGATGTGGCTCCCGTCGAGATGACCCGCTCGCTGGGTAAAGACGTACTGCTGGTAGAACGCTTCGATCGAATGAAAGCCGCTAACGGTTGGTCACGAAGGATCGTGCTATCGGCACTCACGCTGCTGGGCTTGGATGAAATGACCGCTCGCTATGCCAGCTACGAGGACCTGGGCCATCGCATACGGGCAGAATTCGACCAGCCGGGTTCAACCCTCCAGGAGCTTTTCGGACGCATCGTCTTCAATGTGCTGTGCGGCAATACCGACGACCATGCTCGCAACCATGCCGCCTACTGGGATGGTGAAACCTATCGATTGACGCCAGCCTATGACATTTGCCCCCAATCACGAACCGGTGGAGAAGCCACTCAAGCGATGCTGCTACATGGCCAGGAACGACGCAGCCAGCTTGTTCATTGCCTGAGGGCAGCGGAGCAACTCGGCCTGACCCAAGTGCAGGCAAAAGAGATCATCGGCCGTCAGCTCGCCACGATTCGGGCGCAGTGGGATAGCGTGTGTGATGAGGCCGGCTTGAGCCCGGTCGACCGCGCCTTCCTCTGGGGCAGGCAGTTTCTCAATCCTTTCGCGCTGGAGGGGTATTCGGAGTGAGACGGGCCTCACTCCAGGCGGCTTCGCCATGTCGCCCGGGTGCGCACGGATGGCTTACATTTTTTCCATTGAGCCCGCCGCCTTGGCTCAGGCAGGATGGGGAGAGGGAAGCAGGTTGGTAGATACAAGCAACGGCATACCGCTGGAGGAGCCACATGCAACCGCTGAGCTATTACTACTACAACGTGCTGGAAGGTCTCGAAAAGCCGTGCGACGTGCCGGCGACTCAACTGCAGGAGGGCTACGATATCCTGTATCGACACGGCGGGCGCATCGAAATGGACCTGATGCGCAAGGCCGAGGATAGCAATGCCCAGGGGCAGCCCTACCACTGGTATGAGGCTCTCGACGAAGAACAGCAGGCGAAACTGCACAAGGCCCTGGATAACGAAGACCCCGCCAAGATCCTCAAGATCATTCAGCGCAACGGCTATGCTGGCGTTCTCTACCACCATGCCTGGCATCACTTCCGGGAGTCGGGAGCCGCCTAAGGTCCGACAAGGATCACACCAGCACGTTGGGCAAGTCATGCCGACTGCTTGTAAGCAAGTCTTGACGTGAAGGGCCGCTTTCCCAGGAGAGCGGCCCTTCTACTTAGCGTTTGACACTTCCCGCTCCTCTGGTCTTAGATATGGCTACCATTTAGATAGATCGGTCTATATAAACCCGGTCTATGTAGTATGTAGATTGGATACAGGAGCACCACCGAATGCCCGCCTCCAAGCGCGACCATCTGCTCGCCACGGCCGAGCGTCTCTTCTATGAGCAGGGCTTTCATGCCACCGGCATCGACCGCATCGTGGCGGCGGCCGGGGTGGTACGCATGACGCTCTACAACCACTTCTCCTCCAAGGAGGCGCTGGTCGCGGCGGTGCTGCAGACACGCCATGCGCGCTTCATCGCCAGCCTCGATGCGGCCACCGCCACCGCCCCGCCCGGCCATGCGACCCGGGCTCTGGTCGAGGCCCATGGCCGCTGGCTGGAGCACAGCAGTCAGCATGGCTGCATCATGGTCAAGGCGATGGGTGAGTTTGCCAAGCACAGCGCAGAGGTTCATGCGCTGGCGATCTCCGCCAAGCACGACCTGCTGGCACGCATCGAAGCCACCGTGGCACGCGATGGTCTGGATCATCACGCCAACCTGGCGCGACGCCTCTTCATGGTGCTGGAGGGCAGCAACACGGCGGTGGTGCTACTGGGCATGCAGCCGGCTCTGTCTGACACCCGAGCGGTGGTCGATGCTCTGCTCGCCGCAGCCCGGAGCGAGACGCCATGAGGCCCCTTTCCGCTCTTGGTATGGCGGCCCTCGGCAGCGGGATCATCGCCATCACCTACGGGCTGGCCCGCTTCGTATTCGGTCTGTTCCTGCCTGCGATGCGCGACGAGCTGACGATCTCTTCGAGCATGGCGGGCGTGATCGGTGCTCTGCCGTTCCTGAGCTTCGTCTTTGCCATCCTCGTCGCCCCCTGGGTGACACAGCGCCTCGGGGTTCGCCGTGCCGGCGTTGCGGCGGCCGCCCTGGCCGGGATCGGGTTGATCATGATCGCCCTGGCGCCTTCCGCATTGCTGCTGGCCACCGGCGTGCTGATCTGCGGCATCAGCACCGGCCTTTCCTCACCGGCGATGGCGGAAGCGGTGTCGCGGGTCGTGCCAGCGAGGCTGCGTGGGCGGGTCAACGCCACCATCAACGCGGGCACCAGCGTGGGCATCGCGCTAGCCATGCCCGCGGTGCTGATCTGGGCGGAGGCCTGGCGCAGCGCCTATATCGGCTTCGCCGCCTTGGCGGCCCTGGGCGCACTGGCGGCCTTCCTTTTCCTGCCCCGGGACGACCGCCCTCTCCAGTCATCGCTACCTTCCCTCGCGGCCCTGCCGGTGAGCCGTGAGCAGTGGCACGCCATCACTCGGCTGAGCGGCCTGGCCGCCGGCATGGGGTGCGTGAGTGCGGCTTACTGGGTGTTTGCTCCCGATGCGGCGATCGCCGCCGGTGGATTGGGGCCGAGCCAGACCGCCTGGATGTGGCTGGCAGTCGGCCTCGGCGGACTGACAGGCGTTGGCGCCGGTGATCTCATTGCGCGATTCGGGTCGGTGCTCAGCCATGCTGCTGGTTTGGTAGCGCTCTCCGCAGGTCTGGTTCTGCTGGCCCTCGCCCCCGACCATTTCCCTTTGACTCTGGCATCTGCGGCCCTGTTCGGCGCCGGGTACATGACCCTTACCGGGTTCTATCTGGTCAGGGGAATCGAGATCATGGAAGAAGCGCCCGCCTTCGGCCCGGTGCTGCCACTGCTCGCCACCTCGGTCGGCCAGGTCGCCGGCTCCCCGCTGGCCGGCTGGCTGGTCGGAGCCGAAGGCCATGGCACCACCTTCCTGCTCTTCGCCGCCCTGGGGCTGGCCGTCACCGGCCTGGGTGCGTGGCTGCTGAAGGAGAGAGTCGCCGTCGATTCGCACGCGCCGGGGTAGCGAGTCGTTGAGCCCAGGCCGCCGCGGTCTAGCGTCTAGCGATCTTCTGTCACGAGCGCCTTGTCGTCATCGAAGGCCAGGTATTCCGCAATCGTCTCCATGCCTTCCAGTGGTTGCTCGTAGCTCCACGCTACATCGGCCTGATCGCCGAATGAGAAGTACGCGGCATCGCCCTTGAACGGGCAGTGGGTCACGGTCTCGGAGCGGCTCAGGAGGTCCATTCGAACGTCTTCGCGGGGAATATAGAGTCGAGGCGGATAACCACGTTCGCGCAGCTCGAGGGCACGGGTGGTATCGGCAAGCAGGGTGTCACCGATCGATACTTGCACTCGGTGTCGCTGCGGATTCAGAGTAATACGGGGCTCGGTAGAGGTCATCGCTTCGTCTCGCCCATCTACTGGGTTTTGATTGTACGTAACTGCTCCAAAAGCTTAGGAATATTGTCCTGAATGATGCTCCATACGGTATCGTCATCAATTCCCAGATAAGCATGTATCAGGCGATTCCTAGTGGCGACGATCAACCGCCATGGTATTTCCGGATACCGCTGACGAATTTCTTCCGGAATGCGAGTAGCCGCTTCGCCAATGAGCTCAAGATTACGAAGCGTAGCATCATAGGTAAGGTCGTTATTGATAAAGCCGTCTTGATCCAAGCCTTCCGTGTAAGACAGAACTTTCTCGGCGAAGCCGATCATATCATTAATATAGAAGCGCCATTCACGCATCGGATGTGTCTTAGACACGCACAGCCTCGCGCTCGATATAAGGCTTGAGTTCGGGACGAAGCGCCTTGTCGGTCACGAGATCAACCGGATGCCCCAGCAAATCCTCAAGATAAAACTGCACCCCGAAATAACGAGCGGAGGTCGCCGGGCCGTCAAAGCTCACCAAGATATCGATATCGCTGTCATCACGGGCCTCATCGCGAGACATGGAACCAAAAAGCCGCAAAGAGGTTACTCCGTACTCACGAGAAAGAGACGGTAGGTGATCCCGTAACAGCTGCAAAGCCTTGGTTCTGTTCATATCTCGATCCCCCTATGCGTCGAGGTTTCGCGCTTCATGCTTTTCACGCTCTCAGCATAGCCTACCATGGGGTAGCGAAATCCCCAGCATGCCAAAGACCTGGAGGCTCAGCCGTAGGCAGACAACTGACCCGGCCGACCCAACAGATAGCCCTGCGCCTTGCGTACTCCAATGTCTCGCAGCACTTCCAGCTCGGCCTGGGTCTCGACGCCCTCGGCGAGCAGACGGCTGCCCGTCTCGTTGGTGAAGCCAACCAGAGCAGCGGCCAACGCTCGACTGTCGGGGCGCTTGTCTATGCCCTGGACCAGGGAGCGGTCCAGCTTGATGACGTTCGGTGCCAGATGAAGTATGTGGCGAAAGCTGGCATAGCCGGCACCCGCATCGTCGATTGCCAACCTGAGCCCCTGCCTGCGCATCTCGACCAGCGCTTCGAAAAGCCCCTCATAGTCTTCGACGATATCGTGCTCGGTCACCTCGAGCATGAGACGTTCGAGGGGATAAGGGCTGAGAAGATCGGCTAGTCGGCCAGACAGGAGGGTAGCCGGGGAGGCATTGAGTGACAGATAGGCCGTGTGGGGAATTTCAGCCAGCGCCTCTAATGCCATTTCGATGGCGGCCAGCTCCAGCTCCTCCCGAAGCCCTACCATAGCGGCTTCCTCGAACCACTTGTCGGGGCCTCGATGCGGCTCGGCAACGAAGCGCGACAGCGCTTCATAACCGGCAATGCGCTTATCGACGAGATCGTGCATGGGCTGGAAGACGATATGGAAGCGATGATGATCGAGCACATCGCGTATTCTGGCCTTAGCGGCTTGTTGCCGCTGTTGGCGCTCGTGCTGTCGCTCTAGCTGCCGCCCGGCAAAGTCGGCAAATACCCGCATCATTGCCAGGTCACGCTCATTCAGCGTGACATCGGGTTGGCGAGAGAAGCAGCATAGCGTGCCGAAAATACTGCCGTTTTTCAGACGTATGGGCACGCTGAGGTGAGCGCCTACCGGCAACTTGAGAGTTACTGCCAGCTCCAGCGCCGCTGGCTCCTGTCGTGCATCCGGAACCACCTCCGGTAAGCTGCCTTCCAGAACCCGTTTGCAGTAGCTTTCTTCAAGAGGGTCCGACGCTCCTACTTCCAGAAGAGGGGCGGCTTCATCCACGAAGCGAAAAAATCGCCTTTCGTCTTTGAATTCCGAAATAAAGGCAACATCCATACCGAAGTGGGTACGAATGGCATGCAGGATCTCGAGCAGGGCCTCTTCGGTCGACGCTTCGGCAAGCTCGTCCAGCCCCTGGGCGACATCCAAAAGCAGACGCCCATCTGTTACGTCGAAGACTCCGGTTCCCATAGGGCATCCCTTGCGTAGGGGTTATTGTTATGCGTTATGGGATTAAGCCTAGCACCTAAGTGTGATTTGTCATGCACCAGTTCACCGCCCCCAGGTAGGCACGGCTACCAGCCACACCGTAGCGGTTACATACAAGGCAGCGCCCCTCTGACGCGCCTAGCATGAGCCTGACCCTGACCTACCAAGAACAACGAGGGCATGACCATGCGTAACCTGCAGCAGTTTCTCGACGACTACGGCGAGAGCCATCGCCATCCGGTGAACCAGTGGGTGCATATCGTCTGCGTGCCGGCCATTCTGTTTTCCACCCTGGGCCTGCTGTGGCTGGTGCCGCTTGGCCGCTGGCTGGGCCTGGAAGGCGGTGCGGCCGAGTGGGTCAATGGCGCCACCCTGCTGGGCGTGCTGGCCAGTCTGGTTTACCTGCGCCTCTCCTTCGGTGTCTTTGTGATGATGCTCGCCTGGTTCGCCCTTTCCGTGCTGGGCATTTTCGCCATCCTGAACGCAGGGTGGTCGCTGTTCTGGATCTCGCTGATCACCTGGGTGGCGGCATGGGCGTTGCAGGTGTGGGGGCATAAGGTGGAAGGCAAAAAGCCGTCGTTCATCGAAGACGTGGTCTTTCTGCTGATCGGCCCGATCTTCGTCACCTTCGAAGTGGCGCACAGGCTGGGGCTGCGCGTGCCGCGTCCGGCCGGGCATTGAGCCTGCCGTATCGGCGTCCGTTTCTTGAATGGCGTATCCTCGGTGCTATGGATCGATAGCCATGGATCGCCTGTGACGAATACCTCTCCGCTGCGCGGCACCCTCTACCTATGGCACGACCGCTGGATGCTGCTCGGCCATCTGCCGGCCAACCGGGCGCACCGCCACGTGAGTGCGTCGTTGCTGCTGGGACTGGATGGAACGTTCGAGCTCCATGTGGAAGGGGCACGCCGCCAAACCCGGGCGGCGGTGGTGGCACCGGACGTATCCCAGGCCCTGAGCCCAGGGCAGACCACCATGCTGGTGGCCCAGCTCGACCCGGACAGCGATGCCTGGCGCCGCTTGGCAGGCAGCCTGGCAGGGCGAGCCAGCATGGACCTGCCGTTGGCCGAGGATCAGGCCTGGGCACTGGCCCATAGCAACGATTGCCACACTCTCTCGGCCAATCTGGCGCAATTCCTGGCCGCTACCAGCGGGTCACCGCTGTCGCTGGACCCGCGCATCGCGGATATCTGCCACTACCTGCGTGAGACTCTGCCGGAACGGCTGGATGCCACGGCGCTGGCCGAGCGCGCCGGAATCTCCGCCTCGCGACTCACGCACCTGTTCCGCGAGCAAACGGGGGTGACGCTGCGGCGCTTTCTGCTGTACCTGAAGATCACCCGCGCCATGGCCCGCTGGCAGCCGGGCATGACCCTCTCCACCCTGGCCGCGGAAGCGAGCTTCTACGATCAGCCGCATCTGGTACGCACGGCCCGGGACATGTTCGATGCCCTGCCCTCGGCCTATATCGGTACCGGGCAGTTCCACATCTGTCGCTGCAGCGAAGCTGGTTGAGCGGCAGCGGCGGACTGGCTCACTTCATCTCGAAGCCACGCTTGGTGAGAAACTCGCGCATATGGGCGCGCAGCTTGCTGCTGAACAGCGGGGAGAGGTTCTTCGACCAGTTGGTGTCCTTGTTGCCGCCGCTGCGCTCGCCGTAGTAGCTCTGCATGGCGTCGTCGAAGGCGGCGACATGCTCGCTGTCGTCGCTGTAATAATCCTCCTTGAGGATCGCTTCCACCGGCAGGCGTGGCTTGACGTCCGGATCAACAGCCGGATAGCCGAGGCACAAGCCGAACACCGGGTAGACGTGCTCGGGCAGATGCAGAAGATCGCTGATGGCCTGGGGGTTGTTGCGGATGCCGCCAATGTAGCAGATGCCGAGCCCCTCGGATTCGGCGGCGATGACCACGTTCTGAGCCATCAAGGCAGCATCCACACTGGCCACCACCAGTTGCTCTGTCATGCCGCGCACGACGTTGGCACCGCTGCGTTCGGCTGCCTCGGTGGGTCGCTTCATGTCGGCGCAGAACACCAGAAAGTCGGAAGCGGTGGCCACGTACGACTGGCCGCCGGCCAGCTCGGCGATCTTCTCGCGGTTGGCCGGGTCCTTCACGTGGATGACGGTGTAAGCCTGCACATGATTGGAGGTCGCGGCGGCCTGACCGGCGCGAATCAGCTCGATCAGTAGCTCGTGGGGGATCTTCTGGTCGGTGAATTTGCGAATCGAGCGATGGGATTTCAGCAGTTCGATGGTGGAATTCATGTCGCCTCGCGGGTGCCTGTCATTCGTTAACCTGCTTATTATCTTTCATTCCGGCGCGCTTTGCATTTTTACAGGCGTGGTTTCAGGCGAACTCCAAGAAAGCGCTACCCTTGCGTTATCACCTCTGAAGGGTACTCAGCCCTCTTCTCGCTGAGCGATCAGTCGATACAAGGTCAGTCAATACCAGGGAGGCCTGGCATGGAGCGATACACCGGCGGTTGCCTTTGCGGCAACGTTCGAGTCGAGGCGTCGGGACGCCCGTACCGGGTCGGCATTTGTCACTGCCTGGACTGCCGCAAGCACCATGGTGCGCTCTTCTACGCCTCGGCGGTGTTCCCCCAGGAGGCGGTGACGATAGAGGGCGAAGTGCGCGACTACAACGGGCGTTTCTTCTGCCCTCGCTGCGGCTCGTCGGTTTTCGCACGCAGCGACGACGAAATCGAAGTTCACCTAGGCAGCCTGGATAGCCCGGATCAACTGATGCCCACCTACGAGAGCTGGGTCGTGCGCCGCGAGGCCTGGCTGCCGCCGTTCCCGTACATGAAGCGCTATGACTGCGACCGCGACGCCACGGGACGCGAAGCCTAGCTATCCATCACACGCACAGCCCGGCGGCTGACGGCAGGTGTAGTTGCGGTTGATGCAGGAGTTACCGCAGGCTTTGCCGGTACGGCAAACACGGCAGCAGCCCTGCGCCAGCCAGAACGCATCCTGTTCGGCGCGTAACTCGCAGGGTTCGCTCTGAGCGCTTTCGTTCGTGCTCTCCAAGGCGGCCAGAAGCTGGGCCTGGGGATGGAAGGTATCGGAGTAGCCTGCCTGGGTGGCTTCGGTGGGCAGCAGGCTGGCAAAGGCGGCACTCGAGAAGAGGAGTGCCACCAGCAGGACGAGCAGTCGCTGAGTCATGGTGTGGTCCCTTGCGTATTTTTCGTAGTCAGAGCCCGCTTATGTTGCGGGCTTCATCTTTCATTCTAGCTCTGATCAGCCAGCACGCCCCTGTGGCAAAAGGCGCATCTCAGAAAGTGCCCGAGGCCAGCGGCAGCCACACGCTCAGGTTGTCGTGCCTGACATCGCTGTTGCAGAATCGAAACCCGCACCGCACCCTCTGGTGGCCCAAATGGACTTGCTGACCCTGCTGCTCTTCGTGCCGGCCTGCTTCGCTCTGAACATGGCGCCGGGCCCCAACAATCTGCTCTCCATGAGCAACGCCAAACGCTATGGTGTGCGCATGGCTTGCCTGGCCGGCATCGGGCGCCTGGCGGCTTTCGTGGTGATGATCGCCCTCGCCGCCTCGGGCCTGGCTACCGTGCTCTACACCTCCGAGAAGCTGTTCCTGCTCATCAAGGTACTCGGCGCCGGCTACCTGTTCTGGCTGGCCTTCCAGCTGTGGGGCGCCGAGAGTAGCGACGAGGGCATGGCCGCCGCCCCGATGGGGCTCTGGGGCCTGAGCCGGCAGGAGTTCCTGCTCGCCGCCGGCAATCCCAAGGCGATCCTGATCTTCACGGCGTTCCTGCCTCAGTTCGTTACGCCAGACGGCGACGTCGCCTTCCAGTTCCTGATTCTGGGCGCCCTGTTCCTGGTACTCGAATGGGTGGCCATCATCGGTTACGCCTGCTTCGGCGCCTTTCTGCGCCACTGGTTCTCGCGCCCCACGATGCGCCGGCTGTTCAACCGCGCCTGCGCAAGCCTGTTGGCGAGCGCCGGCATCGGCCTGCTGGTGGCAAGGAGAGAGTAATTTTCACCGTCGGGAAGCTCTACTCCTGGAAAAGAAATAGAACGTCGATACGAGGAGCAGTATCAATGACACCAAGTGAGCATAGGCCGCATACCTGTATGAAGAGCCAAGCTCGTTTATCGCCATATGAAAAATCTCATCATCGATCATGATGAAATCGATTTCCCCAACAATACAAAAGAGAAGAAAAGCGGCATAAGGCCATAGCAACCAATGGCTACGAACCTTAACGACAAGCAGAAAAATCAAAAACAGAACGCTCAGAAACAACAGCATCCCACCTTGGCTCGCCACCTTGTCAGCCACCTCCGCATGCGCCAGCAACGGAAACAAACCAAGAAGTAAAAAAGAAAAAAACGGGTCATTTAAGCACCTGACAAACTCGATATATTTTTCAAGCGGTCACCGATCACGTTCAGGGACGGATCATACTCACTCCTACCAGGGCCAGGGAGTCGCACATCACACCTGAACTTCTGATGTTTTCAACAGATCGATCAAGGCGCGCAGCGCCGCGGGCACGTGGCGGTGCCCGGGGTAGTAGAGCATCAAGCCGGGATAAGGCGGGCTCCAGGCTTCGAGCAGCGCCACGAGCTGCCCCGAGGCGAGGCGCTCGCTGGCCACGATTTCGGGTACGTAGGCAATACCGAGGCCATCGGCTGCCGCTTCGACCATGAGTTCGTTGTCGTCGAGCGTCAGTGCGCCGGGAACGTCGATGGCGATCTCCTGTCCTCGCCGCTCGAACTCCCAGCGGTAGCGCTTGCCGCTGGGCAGCCGCTGGCGGATGCAGCGATGCTTGTGCAGATCATCGGGCACACTTGGCGTGCCGAAGCGGTGCAGGTAATCCGGCGAGGCCACCGCCAGGAAGCGCATGGCACCGCCCAGCTTCACCGCAATCATGTCCTGAGGTACCGCCTCGCCAAGCCGTACCCCGGCGTCGAAGCCCTGTTCGACGATGTCGACGAGCCGCCCTTCGCTAACGAGATCGAGTTCCACTGCCGGGTAGCGGCGCAGGTAAACCGGCACCACATGGGCAAGCAACAGCCGAGCCGCTGCCCTGCTGGCGTTGATGCGCAGCACGCCGCCGGGCTCGCCGCGGTCGTCGGCAAGGGTATCCAGCGTGGCGTTCAGCTCACTCAGCGTGGGGGTGATGCGCGTCAGGAACCGGCTACCGGCATCGGTCAGGGAAACGCTGCGGGTAGTACGATGCAACAGGCGCACGCCGAGCTGCTCTTCCAGATGCCGCATGCGGTGACTCAGCGCCGAGCGCGAGACACCGATGACGTCGGCGGCGCGTCGAAAGCTGCGTTCGGCGGCCACCACCGCAAAGGCTTCCAGATCGGCCAGGGCTGGCTTGGATATGCTTGGCTTGCTCATTGGTGAATTTCTCTCACGAGTTCATACAACAGTAGCCTACTTCTGCGTTCCAATCGGAAGCGCGACCATGGTTTCGTCAATCCACCGAAGGAAGGAACGAAACGATGAACAAGACATGGTTGATTACCGGAGCCTCTTCAGGCCTCGGCCGCCTGATGACGGAGCGCCTGCTGGCGCGTGGTGATCGCGTGGTTGCCACGCTGCGCCGGGAAGGCGTGCTCGACGAACTGCAGCAGGCCCATGGCGAACGCCTGCTGGTGCTGAAACTCGATCTCACCGATGTGGCTGGGATCCGCGAGGTCACCCGCCAGGCCTTCGAACGCATGGAAAGGATCGATGTGGTGGTATCGAACGCAGGCTATGGGCTCTTCGGTGCCGCCGAAGAACTCAGCGACGAACAGATCGAACACCAGATCGCCACCAACCTTACCGGTTCGATTCAGCTCATTCGCGCGGTGTTGCCCTACCTGCGCGACCAGGGCGGTGGGCGCATCGTGCAGGTCTCCTCCGAAGGCGGCCAGAAGGCCTACCCCAACTTTTCGCTCTACCACGCCACCAAGTGGGGTATCGAAGGCTTCGTCGAGGCGACGGCGCAGGACGTGGCGCCGTTCGGGGTCGATTTCATCATTGTCGAACCGGGCCCCACCGCCACCGATTTCGCCGCCGGGCTCGTGCGCGGCACGCCAATGGCGGTCTATGACGCCACGCCGGCGGGCGATGTCAGGCGCGCCATTGCAGGGGGCAGCTTCGAGATAAAGGGCGATGCCGAAAGGACGATAGACGCCATGATCGCCGCCGCCGACGCCGCACAACCACCCATGCGGCTAGCACTCGGCAGTTCAGCGTATACCGGCATCAAGCAGGCGCTGGAAGCGCGGCTCCGTATGCTTGAGGCACAGCGCGACGTGGCCTTTTCGGCCGATGCCGACTGACTTTCACTCGGCCTTTACAGCGGCAAATGCAGGATGGCGCCACGCAGGCCACGCTCGTCGGCCCACAACTTGCCCAGGGTGATGGGCAGGCGAAAGCGGCGCTTGCCGGCAGCACCGGGATTGAACAGCAGCCGGCCATCCTGCCACTCGTTGCGCGGCTTGTGGGAGTGGCCGTGAAGTACCGCATCGCAGGGTGTGGCCGGGTCGAGCTCCTGCAGGATATGCGTGAGATACAGGTGCCAGCCGTTGACGCTGAGATCCAGCGTCGTCGGCAGCGCCTCGGCCCAGGGCGCGGTGTCGATGTTGCCGCGCACCGCGAAGGTCGGCGCCAGCTCGGCCAGTCGTTCGAGCAGGCCGGCGTCCTCGTCGCCCCCGCCCACGTCGCCGAGATGCACGATCAGCTCGCAGCCCTCGAGCAGAGTGAGCGCCTCGGGGCGCAGCAGGCCGTGGGTATCGCTGATGACCCCTACCGGCTTGTCACTGACGAAGGTGTGCATGGCGTTCAATCCAGCTGCGTGGGGATGACCTGGAGTTCGCCATGCGCCACGGCGCGCTGCGAGGTGATGCTGTCGGCGAAGTGTCGCACGTCGTGAGTGTTGCCCTTGAGAATGCTCACTTCCAGGCAGCGCTCCGGGTCGAGATGCACGTGCAGCGAGGCGACCGTGAGGTCGACATGGTCGTGGTGCGAACGGGTCAAACGGCGGGCCAGGTCGCGGGCCTCGTGATCGTAGACGTAGCTGAGCACGCCGACGCAGCTACTCTCCTGCCCCTCGGCCCGCGCAGCCTCTTTCATTCCCGCTCGCGCCAGGTCACGGATCGCTTCCGAGCGGTTGGGGTAGCCCCGCTGCTCGATCATGCGGTCCAGCTCCGCCATGAGCCCGTCGTCGATGGTGATGGTGATTCTGTGCATGGCTCCTCCGCTGCCGGCTGTGACTGGACGCGCCGTATCGCCGCCCGCGAAAGCCACAGAATACGCCAGCCATGACACCGCCGCCCAGATCGGGCAGCGAATTGACAATGCGCGTCGGTATGATGTTTTCTATAAATATTCATACCCTACACGATACCGAGAGATCGTCATGCGCCCCTTTCGTGCCGCCCTGTCCCTGATGCTGGCGGCAAGCCTAGGCTTGTCTGCCACCTTCATGACCATCCCCAGTGCGGCTCAGGAGCGCCTCAACTTCTCCTGGCCCTCTAACGTCGGCGCCCTCAACCCCCACCTCTATTCTCCCAATCAGATGTTCGCCCAGGCGATGGTCTTTGAACCGCTGGTGCGCTACCAGGCCGACGGCCAGGTGGTGCCCTGGCTGGCGGAGTCGTGGGAGGTATCGGATGATGGACGCACCTATACGTTCCAGTTGCGTGAGGACGTGAGCTTCTCCAACGGCGAACCCTTCGACGCCGCGGCGGTAGTGGCCAACATCGAGGCAATACTCGCCAACCGCGAGCGCCACGCCTGGCTGGAGCTGGCCAATCAGATTCAGGGGGCCGAGGTGGTGAGCGAGCATGTCTTCAGGCTTCAGCTCGGCGAGCCCTACTACCCGCTGCTGCAGGAGCTGGCCCTGCCGCGCCCTTTCCGCTTCATCGCGCCCTCTCAGTTCGTCGAAGGCGGCACCAAGGAAGGCATCGAGGCGCCCATCGGTACCGGCCCCTGGGTGCTGAGCGACACGCGGATGGGCGAGCGCGACCTGTTCGTGCGCAACGAGAGTTACTGGGGGGCCGCACCGGCGTTCGACGAGATCGACGTCAAGGTGATCGGCGATCCCAATACCCGCGCCATCGCCTTCGAGACCGGCGAGATCGACCTGATCTACGGTGCCGAAGGGCCGATTTCGCCGGATACCTTCGAGCGCTTCCGCGCCATGGGCATGTATACCGCCGAGCTTTCCGAGCCGATGCGCACCAACGCCCTGGCCCTGAACAGCAACCGCGGCCCCACCGCCGATCGCGCCGTGCGCCTGGCGATCAACCACGCCGTGGACAAGTACACCCTGATCGACAGCGTGCTCTACGGTACCCAGCGACGCGCCGACACCCTGTTCTCACCCAACGTGCCCTACGCCGATATCGGCCTGGAGGCCTATGCCTTCGATCCGCAGCGGGCCAGCGAGCTGCTGGAAGAAGCGGGCTGGCAGCTGGCATCCGGCAGTCGCATTCGCCAGCGCAACGGCGAGGAGCTGATGATCGAACTGGTGTTCGTCGGCAATGACGCCGTGGCCAAGTCCATGTCCGAGGTCATTCAGGCCGATCTGGGCCGGGTCGGCATCGGCGTGCGCCTGATCGGCGAGGAGGAGAGCAGCGTCTACGCCCGCCAGCGCGATGGCCGCTTCGGCATGATCTTCAACCGCACCTGGGGCTCCCCCTACGACCCGCATGCCTTCGTCAGTTCCATGCGCGCTCCCTCTCATGCCGACTACCAGGCCCAGCTCGGCATGCCGGACAAGGAAACGCTCGACGAACGTATCAGCCAGGTGCTGCTCTCCACCGACGAAGCGCAGCGCCAGGCACTCTACGAGTGGATTCTGACCCGGCTGCACGACGAGGCGATCTACCTGCCGCTCACCTACATCACCGCCATCGGCATGGCGCGGCCCGAGCTTGGGCCGATGCCGTTCGGCGCCATGGCAAGCGAAGTGCCCTTCGACCAGCTCAAGCCCGAGGCGCGCTAGGCCATGGCAGCCTTTATCCTGCGACGACTGCTGCTGTTGCCACCGATGCTGCTGGCGGCGTCGCTGCTGATCTTCCTGCTGCTACACCTGGGCCCCTCCGACCCGGCGATGGACTATCTGCGTCTTTCACAGGTGCCGCCCACCCCCCAGGCGCTGGAGGAAACCCGGCGCCTGCTGGGCCTCGACCAGCCGCTGATGGTGCAGTACCTGGATTGGCTCGGCGGGGCGCTGCGCCTGGACTTCGGGGTCTCCTACGCCACCCAGCGCCCGGTGCTGCCGGACCTGCTCCACTACCTGCCGGCGACCCTGCAGCTGGCCGGGATCGCACTAGTGCTGACGCTGGGCATCTCGATTCCGCTGGGCATGTGGGCATCGCGCCACCGCAACAAGCTGCCCGACCAAGCGGTGCGTACGCTCGCCTTCGTCGGCGTGTCGATGCCCAATTTCTGGCTCGGCTTCCTGCTGGTGCTGCTGTTCTCGGTGCAGCTCGGCTGGCTGCCGCCGATGGGCCGCGGTAGCTGGGCCCATCTGGTGATGCCGGCCATCGCCATCTCGCTGATGTCGCTCTCGATCAACGCCCGGCTGCTGCGCGCCAGTATGCTGGAGGTGGCCCGTCAGCGCCACGTCACCTATGCCCGGCTGCGCGGGCTGCCGGAGCGCCGTGTGGAGCGCTCCCACGTGCTGCGCAACGCCCTGCTGCCGATTATCACCGCCACCGGCATGCACATCGGCGAACTGATCGGCGGCACCCTGATCATCGAGACCATCTTCGGCTGGCCCGGGGTGGGCCGCTACGCGGTGTCGGCGATATTCAACCGCGACTATCCGGTGATCCAGTGCTTCACCCTGCTGATGGTGACGATCTTCGTGCTGTGCAACCTGATCGTCGACATCGTCTACGCCTGGGCGGACCCACGCATTCGGCTCTCCGCCGAGGGGGTGGAGTGATGCTGCGCAGCGTGAGCGATTTCTGGCAGGACGCCGGCTGGCCGGTGCGCGGTGCCATGCTGATGCTGGTGGTGCTGATACTCGCCGCTGCGCTGGGGCCCTGGCTGACGCCCCACGACCCCAGCGCCGTGGACTTGGTGAATCGCCTGCAGAGCCCTTCGCTGAGCCACTGGCTGGGCACCGATCACCTGGGTCGCGACATCCTTTCGCGGCTGATCGCCGGGGCCGGCGTGTCGTTGGGCTCGGTGGCGGTGACCATGTCGCTGATGCTGCTGCTCGGCATCACGATAGGCGGCACGGCGGGCTTTCTCGGCGGCCGTACCGACCAGGTCATCATGCGCCTGACCGACATCTTCCTCACCTTTCCCACCCTGGTGCTGGCGCTGTTCCTGATCGGCATACTCGGCACCGGTCTGGTCAACGTGATCGTCGCCATTGCCCTCTCCCACTGGGCCTGGTACGCGCGCATCGTGCGCAGCATCGTGCTCTCGCTCAAGCACCGCGACTTCATCCACGCCGCGCGGCTGGCCGGGGTCAGCCGCCTGCGGCTGTTCACCCGCCACCTGCTACCGGCGATTCTCTCGCCGCTGCTGGTGCTGGCGAGCCTCGACGTCGGCCACATCATGCTGCATGTCTCGGGGCTCTCCTTCCTCGGCCTGGGTGTGTCCGCACCGACGCCCGAATGGGGCGTGATGCTCTCCGACGCGCGCCAGTACGTGTGGACCGAGCCGCTGCTGCTGTTCTGGCCGGGGCTGGCCCTGCTGCTGAGCGTGATGGCATTCAACCTGCTGGGGGATGCGGTGCGCGACCGTCTCGATCCCCACCTGCAACTGGAGCTCGGACATTGAGTGCGCTGAGAATCGACGCCATGCGCGTGGAGACCCACCGCCACGGGCGCACGCTGACGCTGGTGGACGGCGTCTCGCTGAGCCTCTCGCCCGGTGAGGTGCTGGCCCTGGTGGGCGCCAGCGGCTCGGGCAAGTCGCTGACCTGCGCGGCCAGCCTGGGCGTGCTGCCTCCCGGCACCGTGCAGACCGACGGCCGGGTGAGCCTTGGCGGCGAAGCCTTGCACTTCCCCGAGCTGCGCGGGCGACTGGTGGCGAGCATCCTGCAGAACCCGCGCAGCGCCTTCAATCCGGTGCGCAGCATGCGCGACCACGCCCGCGAGACCTTCAAGGCGTTGGGCGTACCCCGCTCGGCCTGGGAGAAGCGCATCGCCAAGGCCATGCAGGAGGCCGGGCTCGAGGACACCAAGCGCGTGTTGGGACTACATCCCTTCGAGATGAGCGGCGGCATGCTGCAGCGGATGATGATCGCCCTGGCGCTGGCAAGCGAAGCGCCCTTCCTGTTCGCCGACGAGCCCACCACCGATCTCGATCTGATCGTTCAGCGCGAGATCCTCGAACTGCTGGAACGGCTCAAGCACGAGCGCGGCCTGGGTATTCTGCTGGTCACCCACGACATGGGCGTGGTGGCGCGGCTGGCGGATCGTGTGGCGGTAATGGAAGCGGGCCGCATCGTCGAGACCGGGCCGGTACAGACGATTTTCCATCGTCCCGCTCACGCCACCACCCGCGAACTGGTGGCGGCCCATCTGGCCCTCTATGGGCTCACCAGCGCTGACAGCCCCCACCCCACGACGCTCGAGGTGACCCAATGAGCCTGTTGGCCGCGCGCGGCGTACATCATGGCTATCGCCGCTTCTCGCTGGTGGGTGCGGGCCGGGTGACGCCGGTACTGGAGAGCGTCGATCTCGACATCGCCCCCGGCGAGACCCTCGCCCTGCTGGGGCGCAGTGGCTGCGGCAAGAGCACCTTGAGCCGCCTACTGGTGGGGCTGGAGACGCCTACATCGGGAGAGGTGCGCTTCGAGGATCGCCCTCTTCAGAACCTGGCCAAGACGCAATGGCAGGCGCTGCGACGCTCGGTGCAGATGGTCTTCCAGGACCCGCTCGGTGCGGTCAATCCACGCGCCAGGGTGGCGGAGATCATCGGTGAGCCCTTGGAACACCTGTGCGAACTCGAGAGCACGGCGCGCCGGGACCGGGTGGTCGAACTGCTGGAAGCGGTGGGTCTCGACGCTGAGGATGCCGACAAGTACCCCCAGCAGATGAGCGGCGGTCAGCTGCAGCGGGTGTGCATCGCCCGCGCCCTGGCACCACGGCCGAAACTGATCATCCTCGACGAGGCGGTCTCCAACCTCGACCTGCACCTGCAGATCCGCATGCTGTCGCTATTCGAGCAGTTGCAGCGAGAACACGAGGTGGCCTATCTCTTCATCACCCACGACCTGCGGCTGGTGGAGCGATTCTGCTCGCGGGTAGTGGTGATGGAGGCGGGGCGCATCGTCGAGAACACCCCGGTTACCCTGCCGCTGGGGCTCACCACCCATGAGGGGCGCGCCCTCCAGGATGCCGTGCTTCCGGCGTTGCCAAGACAAATGCGAATCGCACACGAAAGCAATATCAAATAACTGAATTTCAAGGAAAAATTGACCAATCCAATCATTCTCCCTAGGATGGTTGCATTCGCACGACTCGCACCAGGGGAAGGACACGCATGAAAGGCAGTCAAGAGATCATCGATGCCCTGAACGGCCTGCTGGCGGCAGAACTCGCCGCCATGGACCAGTACTTCATCCACTCCGAGATGTATGCCGACTGGGGCCTCACCAAGCTCTACGAGCGCATCGCCCATGAGTTCGACGATGAAAAAGGCCATGCCAAGCAGTTGATCGAACGCATCCTGTTCCTGGAAGGCAAGCCCGACATGCATACCCGCACCCCTGTACGTATCGGGCAGGACGTGGAGGAGATGCTCGCCAACGATCTCCAGCTCGAATACGAGGTGGGCGACGCCCTGAAGGAAGCCATGGCTCTATGCGAGCGGGAGCGCGACTTCCAGACCCGCAACGTGCTGCTGGGGCTCCTGGCCGATACCGAAGAGGATCACGCCTACTGGTTGGAGCAACAGCTGCGACTGATCAAGATGCTGGGCAAGCCGAACTACCTGCTCTCGCAGATGTGAAGCACGGCCCGCCCCCGCTCGGTCAGCTCGAGCTGGCGGTGGGGCCATTCCCACTGGTTCTCACTGATGTCGAGAAGCGGCTCGGGCTCAGCGATGAGCGGCTGTAGCAGCCACCAGAACATCAGGTCGCCCAGATAGGGTAGCGGCTCGTACTCGCGCATGAGGTAGGAGAACGTCTTTCCCACCGGCAGCGGGCCGTGGTCGCGCACGATCTCGAGCGTCAGTCGTGCGGTCAGGCCGAGCCCGGTATCCGCGGCGGGTAGTTCCTGCAGGTGACGGGCCAGCGCGTGGCCCATCATCGGCAGTGCCGACGTACCGCTGGCAACGAGCGCTTTCAGCGGCTCGGGGCCGTTTGCGGTCAACGCTTGCCACGCCTGAGCACCCAGCGCCAGCAGCGGCGCCTCCACGGGGCGGCGCTGCTGCCACAGCCAGGCCAGCAGGTCCGGAGCGAGCTGGCCGATACCGATGAAGCGTTCCACACCGGGCACCGACTCTACCGCCACCAGCTCGACCCGTGCCTTGGGCGGCTTCGCGTTCAATCGGTGAAGCAGGTAGGCCAGGATCAGCTGGTCGTAGCTATCGTGTTCGAACCACAGCACCAGGCGCTCATAGCGCTCGAGTTCGTCCAGCGCGGCGTAACTCTTGCGCAGCCGGGCCAGGGCATCGCGCTCGGTCATGCCGGAGATTTCTGCCAGGTAGCGTGCACGCAGCGTCATGAGGTCTTCTGGCGGCAGGTCGCGCAGCGGGCCGATGCAGAACGGATCGGAAAACTCGAGGAAATCGCCCCCGAAGCCAGCGGTGCGCAGGCTGTGCTCGATATCCGTGCCGCAGCGAATGTGCAGCGTGGCCATGTCGCGGTCGCCGCGCTCGGCTAGCCTGCGCCGAGAAAAGTCGAGCGCCTCGATATGTGCCTTGAGCTTCGGCCAGCTGGGAAAACCACATTCGCGGGCGACGACGAACTGGGTATCGGCGAGCTGCAGCGGCGCTTCACGCGGCGGGATGTATTGCAGAATACGCGCCAGCGCAGCCGGCTCGTCGGTCCGGGCAGCCTTGAGCAGTTCCTTGGCACGCTTGCGCTGCTGTTCGAGATTGAAGCGGCCGTGCGACGTGGCGTCTGGCCGGGACAGAAAAGACATACGATTCCCTCCATGCGCCTGTGTCCGCCGGACAGGCCGGGAGTCGTATGGTATCGGCAATCTTAAGCGTTGGGCGCAGCCCTTTCCGCGGACGGGGACGCCTTGCGGCGTTACCCCTTAGCCTCGCGCGGCTGGGTGCGGGTGTCAACCCGGTCATGGCCCCGCACGGCGGGGCTTTTCTCTTTCGTTAGCTCGTCATGCGCCACCCGTGGCGCTGTAATTTTGACCGGTAGCGAAGCTGGACTCCTGCGAGGCGAGCAGGACGAATACCCCGGCGATTTCTACCGGTTGCCCCGGGCGACCCAGCAGGGAGTCCTCGCCAAAGGTGGAAACCACTTCCTGGGGTTGGCCACCGCTGGGCTGCAGCGGGGTCCAAAACGGCCCAGGCGAGATCGTATTGACGCGAACGCCCTGATCGGCGACCTGCTTGGAGAGCGTCTTGGTGAAGTTGACGATCGCCGCCTTGGTCATGTTGTACTCGAGCAGGATCTCAGGGGGATCTTCGGCCACCATGGAGGCGACGTTGATGATCGAAGCCCCTTCCTCCATGTGTGGCAGGGCCGACTTGGTGATCCAGAACATCGCGTAGAGGTTGGTCTTCATGGTGTCGTCGAAGATCTCGGTGCTGACGTCCATGATCGACTCCGCCCACTGCTGCCGGGCGGCGTTGTTGACCAGGATGTCGAGCCCACCGAGTCGTTCCACCGCGGTTTCCACCAGCTCACGGCAGAACGCCTCGTCGCGAATGTCGCCGGGTATGGCCACGGCGGTCCGCCCTTCCGCTTCGATCAGCTCGATCACCTCGCGGGCGTCGGGCTCCTCCACTTCCAGGTAGTTGATGGCCACATCGGCGCCTTCGCGGGCATAGGCGATGGCCGCGGCCCTGCCGATGCCGGAGTCGCCGCCGGTGATCAGCGCTTTGCGGCCTGCCAATCTGCCGCTGCCGTGGTAGCTCTCTTCGCCGTGATCGGGTCTTGGCTCCATTTCGCCGGCCAGGCCCGGCCACTCCTGGGGCTGTTCGGGAAACGGCGGCTGGGGGTACTGCTCCCGCGGGTCCTGCATCTGTGTGAGGGGGCTCTCTTCGGGGCTGCCCTGGGCCGAGGCCTGATTGCCGCCGTTCTGTTGAGCGAAAGCGGGGCCGGCAACGGCAGCGGCCATACCGGTGGCCAGGCCGCCGACGAACTTGCGACGTGCGGGGTCGTGAGGATGGTCGGATGACATGCGACTCTCCCTTCCCTGGGTGGGTGACTGACTGGCGCTTGTGTCTTCCCTAATGAAGCTAGCCCGGCTCCACGGCAATACAATGCCAGTCCGGTAAGCGTATGTTGCGTTCGGCAAACTCCTCGCTTGCCCCGCAACGCCTTTACTGGTGGGATACGCCGCAGCGCAACGACAGGAGAGAGACGTGCAGCCAGAAGACCTGGAAAAGCTGGTTACCCGGAAGATGCCATTCGGCAAGTACGAAGGCCGGTTGATCGCCGACCTGCCGGGGCCCTACCTCAACTGGTTCGCTCGCGAGGGCTTTCCGCCCGGAGAGATCGGGGAATTGCTGCACCTGATGCACGAGATCGACCACAACGGACTGGGCGCCCTGCTCGACCCGCTGCGCCGCTAATGGGTTGGTTTTATCGTGATGAGGAAGGACGCTCGGCCAGGGCTCGCCGGTACTCTTCACGATAGGCTTCGATATGTCGGGCCGGCTCCGCAGGCAAGCGCCCCAAGGCTACGGCCAGTTCGAAGAAACCCTGTGCCGGCAGGCCATCGCGCCGGCTGACCACCAGCGCGGCAATGAAGGGTCGACCGCACTCGGCGTCTTCACGCATCAGTGTTTCGAGGGCCTGGGCCACACGCTGGATGGTCCTCGGCGGGGAAAGCCCCAGGGCTTCGGCGAGCTGCTGGTAGGTCATCGGCAGCGTGGCCGCCGGTGCCGTTTCGAGCAGGCGGCGGACCTGGGTGGCGAGTAACTGAGCGTCGGTTGAGGAAGCCATCTGTCAGCGCTTGATGTCGCGATAAAAATTTTCGTGGGTGCCCAGTGCCATCAGGGTCAGCACGATCGAGTCGCCATCGTAATGGTAGCCAAGTAGTGTCAGTTGCTTGGCCATCTTGAATTTGTAAACGCGCAGAAAACTCAGATCGCCTCTTTTCAGTTCACCGATCAGCGGGTTCTCGATCAGAGTACGCACGGTCTTGTCGAGATCGCGTTTCTGGTTGGCATGAAGCTTCTTGACCGCCTTGGTAAAGGTAGGCGTCTGAAGAACCTGCATTGCTTAGTCGAACTCGTAGGGTTCGAGCTTGCCGGCTTCGCGCTCGGCCTTGGCAATGATGGCCTGGCGCACGAATTCGTAAGGCAGATCGGGATTGTCTTCCATCATTTCGCCGATCTTGGCCCAGTGCTCGATCTGCTTGGGCGTGGAGCGATTCATCGCTTTGGCCATGATACTGGCCTTTTCGACCAGCTCATGATCCAGACGAACGCTTGAAGTACTCATCGTCGAGCTCTCCCTTAATATCCTCAACCAAGCGAGGCAAAAAGCATCATTTGTGGCATTTTACCACAGATGGCTCTTCATGAGAGGGCCACACGTTCAGCGCACCGGCGAGCTGGTCGTCAGCAGCACGGCGGCCACCAGCACGATCATGACCATCAGGCAGGCTTCCACGGCAATGCTGCACCTCAGTTGGAGCGGCGCCTCGGGCTTGCCGCGCGCCACGGCGGGCACCAGCCACCAGCGGTTGGCCGCTCCCAGCAGCAGCAGCCCCATCACCAGCGTCAGCTTGACCGAGAGCAGTTGACCATAAGCTGTGTCCAGCAGCGCCCCCGGCCTGCCACCCATCAGCCACATGGCCAGACTGCCGCCAGCGAGGAGAAGTAGCGGCACCAGCAACAGGCCGAAGCGCCCGAAGCGCTGCAACTGCTCCGCCGATGCGCCCGACGAAACGCTGCCGGCCACGCGGTAAAGGGGCGGCAGCGCCGCAGCCCAGAAGGAGGCAAGACCCAGGTGCAGCATCAGCAGCACGCTCTGCCACGGCGAGCCTCGCGTGTGGCCGACCCGGGAAAAGGCCAGCAGAATCAGCACGACGCCCAGCGCGCCGACAGCGTAGCGGACGCCGCGAGGCGCCCCTTGCCAGAGCGCAACGGGCAACAGTAACAGCCCTACCAGGGCCAGGCGCAGCCGCTCGCCCTGAGCGCTCTCGCCGACGATACCCAGCAGCACAGGGTTGAAGGCCGATGCCCAGTTACCGCCCCCCAGGTAGGCGGCCTGAAGCAGCCACAGTAGCAGCAGCATGACGATGCCGCAGCCAGCGGCCACACAGGTGCAGCGGTCAAGTACGGCGGCATCGCGGGGCGGCTGGCCGGGAAAGGCAGCGCGGAACAGCAGCCCACCCATCGCCAGCAGTGCAGAAGCATAGAAGCCCGCCAACGCCAGCACTCGGCCGGCCGTCCAAGGGTCCAGGCCGATCGATGCCACCGTTTACTCCTGAATCGCGAAGCGATAGCCGCCCGACATGGTATGGCCATCCTCGGCGATGCCGCGCCAGACGACCTCGTAATCACCGGGCGCCAGGGTTTCGGCAGGCACTGCACCATGGGTCTCCGCCAGCGGACCGAGTGGGTCTTCGCCAAGCTCCACCGTCCCTTCAGGTCCCGTGACCTCGAACTGGGTGATGCGGATGGGCGAGTCGAAGCGTAGCTCCAGTCGCTCCGGCGCCTGCTCCAGGATCGCCCCGGCCTCGGGCTCGGTCGCGGTGATATGTGCATGCGCCCACAGCAGCGGGCTCACCAGCATCAGGGTACATCCGGCGGCAAGCGCCAATCGCTTGGCGTTACGCCGGGACTGGCCGAGCGGCAGGGCAAGGGTCACGACACGCTTCATGTATTTCTCCTTTGCGATGATGGAATGCCCAATCGTGGAACGCCTCCGAGATGGGCTGGCGGCTTCCAGAATGCCGACGCCCCATCAGGACGGGTGCTTCTGTTGGTGGCCTCGACCCTGGCGCTTGTCGCCTTCATTTCCCTCGGGCTTCGCCGAGCCCTGGTGCGTCAGTCGCTGAGCTTGATCGAGCCGCGGGTGGTTGTCGAGGAATTCACGATGCGGGTCCGGCAGTGCGTCCAGCGCTTGCAGAGTGCAGCTCAGCACGTGGATGGCCGCCAGTACATCCTGGGTATTGCCGGTCTCGGAGATGGTGTGCATGTTGCGAATGGGGAAGCCGATGGAGGTGGCGGCACAGTCGATGGCGGCCAGCACGCCGGCCATACCGTCAGTGCCGGTATCGGCACCGACGATATCGCGCTGCATGGGAATGCCGTGCTCCCGGGCAGTGGTTTCGATGATGCGATTGAGCTGTTCGCTGGCAATCGCTCCCACCGCCATGGTGAAGCCCTTGCCCATCTCCAGCGGCTGCATGCGCCGATCGCCGATGCCGGGGGCGGCCACGTAATCGTGATTGACGTCGACCCCGATGATCACGTCGGGCTCCAGCTCGCCGGCCAGTACCCGGCTGCCGAAGCGGCCAATCTCTTCATAGCTGGCGATGGCGAACATGACACGTACCTTCTCCGTCCCGCCGGCCTCGGCTATCAGCCGCGCGACCTCGGCGGTGACGAAACAGCCCAGGCCGTTGTCCAGGTATGCGCCGTAGAAGGTGTCGGGGCTGAAGCCGTGACGAATGGGGCGGTCGAAGATGATCGAGTCGCCGGGCCTCACGCCGAGATTGAGCACCTGCTGTTTCTTGTTCTCGCCGTGGATCTGCAGATCGAGATAGATCTGCTCTTTCTTGATGCCCTTGCGTCCCTCACGCTGAGCCGGGTCGGAGAAGTGGATGGCGCCCAGCGCCTCCACGGTGCCACCCTGGATGATTCGGTAGTGCCCGGGTTGCTCCGGATCCTCGCTGAACAGCTTTACCTCGTGGCCGATCAGCACGTTGGGCAGGAAGGAGTCGGTGTTGATCCAGACCTTGCCGTCGTCGCCAATGCTGCGCACCTGCATGCGGATCTTGTCGGCGTGGCCGACGATCATCACCTTGAACAGCTCGTCGCGGCCCGGGTGGGTATCCCACACTACCCCGGCATGGCCCTTGAACTGGTGCAGGTGCCAGCTCTTGGGTGCAAAGCTCTTGAAGTGAGGCTCGAGCACGCCGTAGGTCATGGCGGCTTCCAGCCCCACGGGGCTTGGCGCATCCAGGATGCGCCGCATCAAGTCGAACTGCGCTTCCGGCATGGGCTCGGTCCAAGGCTTTTTGATTTCGCTCATCTCGTCTCATTTCCGATAGAAGGATCTCTTCAGGGTAGTCTGCCAAAAGCAGCGCAAATAAAAAGGCAAGGCTGCCAAGCCTTGCCTTCTTCGAGTCGTAACGCCAGACGGTACCCGTTGGAGCGCTGGCTGTGCCGACTCACTGACCCCAGGCGTCGCCCAAGGTCATGTCGCCTTCCACTTCGCTGTAGCGCTCTTCATCGTACTCTTGAGCGGACTCCTCGAGTTCGTCCTCGCCGTAGGCCTGACGGGTGACGAGCTGGTCGTCCTGGAGCTCCATTTCCGCCAGCGGCAGGGTAATGTCGCTACCGCCCATGCCCCACAGACCGCCCACGGTGATGACTACATGCAGATCGCCGGTGTCGTTGTCGCGAACCACACTCTGAACGTCACCGAGCTCCTCATCCTCTTGGTTCACCACGGTCATGCCTTCGATCTCGCTGACCTGCATGTCGCGCAGGGCGTCGTCCAGTTGATCGTCGGCCCCCATGGGATCGAGGTCGTCGCCTTGAGCCGTGTCGAGATCGTCGCCGGTGTCCATCTCGTCCGGCTCGTCCATCAGGGCGTCATCGTTCTGGGGATCCATGGTGGTCTGCTCTTCTCCCACCGCGGCGTCGCCGTTCAAGCCGTTGTCGTCCTCGGCGTTGTCCTGGGCCAGGGCGCCACCTGCCAGACCTGCTGAAATGGCACCGATAGCAATTGCCAGTAATGTCCTTTTCATAACACTCCCTCCTAGAGTCGACACAGGTAACCACCTCCTGAACATAGACGCTACGCCAGCCAACCCACAAAAATCTTCAGAAAAATTTGGTAACTGCGCGTAGCCGCTTCGTTTCGCTCGGCCTGGTAGGCGGATACTCTACACAAAGAGAGGCAAGGCCTTGATGGCCTTGCCTTTTTCTGCACGTCACAGCGGCTGCAGTACTAGCGCTGCTCCATGGCTTCCGCCAGGGTTATGTCTCCATCCACTTCGCTGTAGCGATCCTCGTCATAGTCGGTGGTAAGGTCGTCGAGCTCGTCCTGGCCGATGATGTCCTGCAGCACCAGTTGCTCGCCTTCGAGGCGCATGTCGGCCAGCGGCAGGGCGACGTCGGAACCGCCGAAGATCCAGAAGCCACCCACCGAGAGGACGGCGTGAAGATCGCCGGCATCGTCGTGACGCAACACGTTTTCGACCTGACCCAGGGTCTCGCCCTCCATGTTGATCACGGTCATGCCTTCTACCTCACTCGCCTGCAAAGACGCGATGGACGGATCCAGCTCGACTTCGCCCGGCCCCATCTCTTCGAAGCCCGCTTCCGGATCCTGCTGAGCGGCCTGACCGGCCTGCGCCGCATCCCCGTCTTCGGTCGCCTGTTCATCTTGCGCCGTGTCGGGCTCGTCGGTCGTGGCCTGGTCACCGGGGTCGGCCTGGGTTTCGTCGTCTGTCACGTCCAGCTCCAGGTCACCGTCCTGGTCCGTGACGGGCTCGTCGCCGTTGGCTTCGCCCGTATCATTGGCGTCATCGTCACCATTGGCTTCCTCGCCATCCGCTGCCTCGGCGTCGGCGGGCGCGTCGTCGTACAGCTCCTCGTAGTCTTCGGCGTCGTCGCCTTCTTCAGGCAGATCGTCGTCATCCACCGTGACATCCGTCTCGGCGCCATTATCGTCCTGAGCGTTCTCGTTCTGTGCATTTTGGGGCTCGGCGGCCTGCTCCTCGCCCACGTTGCCGTTGTCATCGAGCTCGAAGTCGTTTTCCTGCGCCAGGGTACCGCCGGCCAATCCGGCAGAAATGGCGCCGATGGCAATTGCCAGTAATGTCCTTTTCATCGTACGTCCTCCTTGGTAGGCCCCCACACCGTCAAGATATGCAACGAGTTCTCCATGGCTCCAGAAACGCAGCGCAACGAAACGTTGGGATTCGGCAACTTGCGTACGCTTCGGGCAAATTCTCTCGGCAAGCGCATTCGAACACCGGGCTCATTCCTTGAGTTCGAACCGGTATCCGCCTGCCGAGACCGTGCCGCTCGCTGCGGTGCCGCGCCAGACGATGCGATACTCACCCGGCACCATACGGCCCGCTGGCACGGCCCGGTGACGCTCAGCCAAGGTATCCTGGGTGGTGTCGCCGAGTTCGACCATGCCCTCGGGCCCGGATACTGCAAACAGCGTCAAGCGCAGCGGCTCGTCGAGCCGTATCGTCAGTTCCTCGGGCGCCCGCTCGAGCCTTGCGCCATCTTCGGGAAATGTCTCCACCATCTCGGCCTGCGCCCACAGCGGCGGGGCTCCGCCGAGCAGGGTGGCAATAGCGATAAAACTCCCGATGCGCCTGATACTTCCGACGCAATAGGCCAAGCCTCTCATGTCTGCGGGTACACATAGCCGCTCCAGCCCTGCCCGGTGCCGAGATGCGTGGCCACGCCGACCACCTCGGGCCGATGCGTAGAGATGGCACTGCGCCCCTGCTGAGTCCCCAGGTGCGTGGCCACCATACGCTGAGGCGCTTCCTGGCGCGCCGGGATCCTCGTGCCGTCTGCCACCGACGAATCGGCCCAACGCTGCCCGCGTGAACCGGAGCGAAGCTGAGAGACGACCAACCAACCGAGGCCGACACCGGTGACCAGCACCGGCAGAGGATTTTCACGGATCGAATGCCCCAGGTTGCGCAGAAAGCCCGCGCCGGCCCCATCACTGCGAGGCAGGTGGCGCTTGACGCTGCGCTTGATGCGAGGCGGAGATAAACGACTCTCCAGCTCGAGCAGAGTGTCGTCCAGATGAGCGCGGGTGCGACGAATCTCCTCTTCCAGTTCGTCGGCCCGGTGTCGATGATAACGGCTCATGGCATGCCTCCTTGGCGTCACCGTTTCACTGTCTTCCCTTGTCCTTCAAGCTGGCTCCGAAGCGAGCAGGCGTCAAGTCGAGCTTGACGCCTGCCCATCCTTGCCGTTCTCGTTGCGTCGCAGCCCCAGGTAGAGCCCGGCACACATCAGCAGCAGGATCACCACGAAAGGCAGCCCCGAGATGGTCGCCACCGCCTGCAGCGCCTCCAGCCCGCCTGCGGTGAGCAGAACGGCTGCCACCACACCTTCCAGGATGGCCCAGAACACCCTTGTGGTCCTGGGTGGGTGGGGGTCGCCGCCGGAGGTGATGATGTCGATGATCAGCGAGCCGGAATCCGACGAGGTGATGAAGAAGATCGCCACCGTGGCAATCATCAGGGTCATGCTGGTGGTGACGACCCACTCGGGCATCTGGAAGTGGTCGAGGAACAGGAAGAACGCTAGCTCGGGCTCGTCCTCGACGATGTCGACCAGCCCAGCCGCCTCGAACAGCTCGCGATAGAGCGCCGAGCCGCCCATCACCGTGAGCCACAGCACCGAGGTGAACGTGGGCACCAGCAGCACGCCGAGCAAATACTGGCGCAAAGTGCGACCACGCGAAACGCGGGCGATGAACAGACCGACGAAGGGCGACCAGGAGATCCACCAGGCGAAGTAGAACAGGGTCCACTCGTTCTGCCAGCTCTCGGCATCGGGCGGATTGAAGGCCTCGGTGAAAGTGCCCCGACTGGGAATCTCGTTGATGTAGTTGCCAAAGCTCTGCAGCATCGAGTTGAGAATGAACTGGGTGGGGCCGAACAACAGCACATAGACCACCAGGGCGGCGCCGATGAGCATCGCCAGCTTCGACAGCTGCTGAATGCCCTTGGCCAGGCCGGAGAGCACCGATAGCAGCGCTACCGTGGTGATGCCGGCGATCAGTGCGATTTGCACGCCGATGTTATCGGGTATGCCATAGGCGTGCCCCAGCCCGGTGTTGATCTGGCGCACGCCCAGGCCCAGCGACACGGCCACGCCGATCAGCGTACCGGTAGCGGCCATGGCATCGATACCGTTGCCGATGGGACCTTCCACGCGCTTGCTGCCCAGCAACGGCATGAACGCCGAGCGAATGGTCAACGGCAGGCCTCGATTGAAGCAGAAGTAGCACAGCGACAAACCCACCAGACCGTACATCGACCAGCCATGCAGTCCCCAGTGGAAATAGCTGTGCACCAGCGCGTCGCTCGCCGCCTGCTCGGTTTCGGCCTCACCGAAGGGTGGGTCGGCGAAGAAGGTGACCGGCTCGGCCACGCCGTAGAACAGCAGGCCCACCCCGGTACCGGCGGCGAACAGCATTGAGAACCAGCCCCAGGTGGAGAACTCGGGGCGTTCGTCCTCGCCGCCGAGCCTGACGTTGCCGTAGCGGCTGAAAATCAGATAGAGCGCCAGGATCAGAAAGGCGTTCATCGCCAGCAGGTAGAACCAGCCGAGATTTTCGGAGATGGCGTCCTGTACCGCCCCGGCACCGGCCTCGAGACGTTCTGGCATGGCGACCCCGAAGGCCACCAGGGTCAGGATGAGCGTGGCAGAGGTGAGGAAAACGGCGCGATGTACGGGCACGCCGAGCAGGTTGTGACGCTTGGAACTTCCGTAGCGGTCGGAATCGGAGCGAGTCGGCATATCCCTTGCCTCCTGCGAAGCGCGCTTGCACGCGCCAAATACGTGGCTTCCATGCGCTGCTTTGGCATGAACCTTAAGCAAACGATAGCAGCCGTGAGCGGCGGGGAGGTTGCGAAATGCAAATCGAGGTACGGCAACTCCCGGCCCGAGAGGATATGCTGAAGGTATCGATTCCTGGCTTGTCGAGCATCGTCATGTCCGACTTGAACTCACGACGCCGCCCGCGCGGCGGCCGATGGCTGCCCCGCCTTGCCTGGTTCAGTCTGCTGGTGCTGCTGCTGGCCGCCCTGTTGCTGGCCGGCGCCGGGCCGGCCTATCGCCTGGAGCTGCTGCCCCTGGGCAGTGCCTTCGACATGCTGCGTCGTGGCGTCTATCTATCCGCTGGCGCCGCAACCCTGGGGCTGCTGGCGCTGATCGCCGCGACCTTCTGCCGGCGCCTGCAGCCGGCGCTGATCGGCGGACTTGTGGTGGTCGCCACCGCCGCCATGCTTGCCGTACCCTGGCTGCACTGGCAGCGTGCCCAGACGGCCCCGCCGATACACGACATCACCACCGATACCGAGAACCCACCCGCCTTCGAAACCTTGGCGGCCGACCGCGAGGCCGCCCCCAACGCCGTGGAGTACCCGGGCGAGTCAGTGGCGCGTCAGCAACGCGAGGCCTACCCCGACATCCAGCCGATGATCCTCGACGTGTCGCTCAACCTGGCGCGGGACGTCGCCGAAGCCGCAGCGCTGGACATGGGCTGGCAGTTGGCGCACAACTCCCTGACCCGCATCGAAGCCACCGATACCACCACCTGGTTCGGCTTCACAGACGATATCGTCATCCGCCTCAGCGAAGACGACGACGGCGTGCGCCTCGACGTTCGCTCGGCCTCCCGCCTGGGACGTAGCGACGTAGGCGCCAATGCGGCACGCATCCGCGCCTACTTCGAGGCCGTCGAGCGCCGCCTCGACTGAGTTCGAAAGCCGCCCCGCAACGAGCGCGGAGCGGCCCTTGGGCAAGCGCGATCAGTTCGCTGGTGGCAGTGCCTCGATGGTGCGCAACGCCTCGTCGACGATACCCTGGCGCTTGGGCAGGTCGGCCATGCGATTGGGAGTTTCCATGTTGAGAGCGAAGAACACCGGGCCGCTGGGACGCTCCACCCAGCCTACCCACCAGCCGAGCTGGCCGCTCCAGCCGGTCTTGCCGCGCACTATCCAGTCGCTGCCGGCAGCGGTGATCATCAGATCCTTGACCAGACGCTGGTCGGCCTCATCAAAGGGCAGTTCGTTACGGTAGAGACGCTCGAGGAATTCGATCTGCTCCTCGGCAGAAATTTCCAGCATGCCTTCGTCGAGCCAGAAGTTCTCCAGTTGGTCACCGATCTCGGCATTGCCATAATCGATCGCTTCCAAATAATGACGTTCACGCTCCTCGCCTATTTCGCGGGCGAACTGCTGGTACAGCCACACCACAGAGCTACGCATGCCCGAACGCAGGTCCTGATCGGCGTTCCACGGGGGAATGCTGCGCTCGACGCCATCCCAGGCAAAGACCTGGAACTCATCCTCCGCCACGCCGGCATCCAGAGCGAACAGAGTGTGGGGAATCTTGAACGTGGAAGCCGGCACGAAACGCTCCCTGGCCCGCTCGCCGTCATGTACCAGCGTCGTGGTGCTACCGTCGCGCTTGTCGACCACCAACAGGGTGCCGCTGGCTTCGTTGGCACGGAATATCTCGCTCCAGTCGCTGCGCTCCTGCCAGGCATCGGCCAGCGCGCCGGCCGGCACCAGCGCAAAAGCTAGCGCGCCCGCCATGAATGTTTTGAGGGCTTTTTTCTTGATACTCATGGTTCCGTCCGCTTGTCGTAGGGTTCTCTTGGGGAAGTCGACGCGTCGCAACGCAGAGTAGCGGCCGGCTGGCGAGAGGTACAAACCATGATATCTTGCACGAGCCATAAACTGAGCTTGGGCATATGACGAGACCCTATCTGCCGCTCAACGCCCTGCGAGCCTTCGAGGCGGCGGCACGCCATCTGAGCTTTACCCACGCCGCCGATGAACTGAACGTGACCCAGGCGGCCGTGAGTCATCAGGTCAAGCTATTGGAAGAACGACTGGGAGTGGCGCTCTTCAAGCGCTTGCCGCGGGGATTGATGATCACCGCCGAGGGCGAGGCGTTGCTGCCGGTGATGCGGGAGTCCTTCGACCGCATGGCGGACATGCTGGAGCGGCTCGAAGGCGGCAGGGTACGTGACATTCTCCATGTCGGTGCGGTAGGTACCTTTGCGGTAGGCTGGCTGCTGCCACGCCTGGCGCGCTTCCAGGCCCGGCACCCGCTGATCGAAGTTCGAATCTCGACCCATAACAATCGGGTGGACATGACCAGTGAAGGACTGGACTACGCCATTCGCTTCGGCGATGGGGCCTGGCACGGGCTTGAGGCTCAGCAGCTCTTCGATGCCCCCCACTCTGCTTTATGCACGCCGCGCCTGGCGGAAGCGCTCAGGGCGCCGTCGGACCTGTTCCGCCAGACCCTGCTGCGCTCTTATCGCGAGAGCGAATGGAGCCACTGGTTCGCCGCCGCGGGCATCTCCCGCCCGCCCGCGCGACCCTGTGGCATCACCTTCGACTCGTCGCTGGCCATGATGGAAGCCGCCGTACAGGGGGTGGGGGTGGCACTCGCGCCACCGCGCATGTTTGCCCGCCAGCTGAGCAGCAACCAGGTCGTGCAGCCCTTCGACATTCATGCCGCGCTAGGCAGCTATTGGCTGACGCGCCTCAAGTCACGCAAGCCCAGCGCGGCCATGGCGAATTTCGCCAACTGGCTGTTCGAAGAGGTACGCTTGGCCTACGGCAGCGAGGTCTAGCCTACGTTGCAGCCCCCCACCAATCACCGCAGGAAGCCGACATGCTGCGACTCTCCAATAGCGTGGAACTGGCCGACCACGAGATCGAGCTCAGCCAGATACGCGCCCAAGGCGCAGGCGGCCAGAACGTCAACAAGGTGGCCTCCGCAGTGCATCTGCGCTTCGACATTCCTGCTTCCAGCCTGCCGCCCTTCTACAAGGAGCGGCTGCTGGCGCTCTCCGACAGCCGTATCACCAAGGAAGGCGTGGTGGTAATCAAGGCGCAGAGCTTTCGCACCTTCGAGCAGAACCGCGAAGACGCCCTGGAGCGGCTCAAGGCACTGATTCAGGAGGCGGTGAAGACGCGCAAGGCGCGCAAACCGACCAAGCCGAGCCGCGCCTCGAAGCAGAAGCGCATGGACAAGAAGACGAAGAAGGGGCAGACCAAGGCTCTGCGCGGCAAGCCGAAACTCTAGGGAACAAATGGCTGCTAACCTTTAGCCTAAACGCCGTGCAAGGAGCCACCATGCCGTCGAGAAGAGTCTCGCGCCCGCTGAGCCCCGGGCTGGAGCGCCTGCACCTGATCTGGGACCTGCTGATCATCGTGCTGGTGGTGGTCAACCTGGCGTTGCTGCTGTTCGACGCCCTGTTCCTGCTCGGCCCGCTCAACGCTGCCTTCGCCGCCGTCGCCCCTGGGCTGCATGGCGCCTATGACCGGCATATCCACGAGAATTTCGTCGAGATCGATCTGATCTTCGTCGCCATCTTCGTGCTCGACGTGCTGCTGGGCTGGGCGGTGGCCATCGCCGAGAGACGCTACCACCGTTGGTTCTTCTACCCGTTCGTGCACTGGTACGACGTGCTGGGCTGCATCCCGGTGGGCGGCTTCCGCCTGTTGCGCATCCTGCGCGTGATCTCGCTGCTGGCCCGTCTGCACCGACTGGGGTTGATCGACGTGCACCGCTGGCGGCTCTACGCCGTTTACACCAAGTACTACGAAATCTTCTTCGAGGAGCTCTCCGACCGCGTGGCGATCCGCTTACTGGGCAACATGCAGGAGCAGATCCGCTCCAACGATTCGCTCTCCACGCGGGTCGTCGACCAGGTGGTGATGCCACGCAAGCAGCAGCTGATTCACGAGCTCACACGCAGACTGGAAGAGATGACCGGCAACGCCTACGCGCGCAACCGCGACGATACGATGCGCTACGTCAGCTCGCTGGTGAGCCGGACGGTGGCGGAGAGTCAGGAAATGAAGCGCCTGCGACGCCTGCCGATGGGTGATGTCGTCGCCCGCAGCATGGAGGCGAGCATGAGCGATCTGGCCTGTCGTCTGGTGCATGAGGCCATGGAAGGGCTGCGCTCGCCGGAGTTCACCGCCTTGGTGGAACGCATGGCTGACAGCGGCTTCGACACCTGGCTGCAGGTCGACGAGCACACCGATCGGGTGACCGAACAGGTGCTCGTCGACATGCTCGAACTGGTCAAGGAGCAGATCGCCGTGAAACAGTGGCGACGCCGCTACGACTGATGCCGGCTGGCCAGGATATGGTGCACCCCACCGCAATCCACCATCGGGTCATCGCAGTTGACCACGATCTCCGAGCGCGCCAGCACGTAGCTCTTGCCGGTGATGGTGTTCTCCACCACTTGGTGACCGCCACCGGCCTCACGCGCTTCGACGAACTGGCCGATGAAGCCGGTCTCGCGCAGCGAGACGGTTTCCAGCCGGTCGCCGGGCTTGATGGTGCCCTCGTGATGCATCAGCGCCAGCCGCGCCGATGTGCCGGTACCGGTGGTGCTGCGACAGATCACCCCGGGATGCACGTAGGTCGCCGAGCGCGAGCGGTAGAAGTCGTCGGCGATCTGCTCCACCGGCCCCATGAAGTGCAGAAACGGCAATGGACCGACGTCGCCCAGGGTGTAGTGGGAGAAGCCGCTGCGCGCCTGGATCGCCTCGACGATGCGGTGGGCGCATTCGGCCAGCGCCCGCTCTTCCTCCCGCTTGAGCGAGAAGCCGAGCTCGGCTGCATCCACCAGGGCGTAGAAGCCTCCGCTGTAGGCGATGCTGTAGGTCACGTCGCCCACCTCGGGCACGTGGATGGTGGCCCGGTGGGTGTCGATGTAACTCGGCAAACCGCCGCAGGTGATCGCCTCCACCACGCCGTTCTCGACCCGCGCCTCGATCTGCACCAGCCCGGCGGGGGACTCCAGCGTGAAGTGCTGGATGCCCTCGCGCTTGGGGACCAGCCCGGTTTCGAGCAGCGCCGTGGCGGTACAGATGGTGTTGGAGCCGGAATAGATGGGGTAGCCCATCACCTCCATGATGATGTAGCCCATCTGCGCCCGCGGGTCGCAGGCGGGCACGATCAGGTCCACCGACATCTCGGGGATGCCGTAGGGCTCACCGAGCAGCAGCTTGCGCAGGCCGTCGGCATCGTTCTCCAGGTACTCCATCTGCTGGCGCACGGTGTCGCCGGGCAGCGGATCGATGCCGCCGATCACGATCCGGCTGACGTCGCCGCCGGCATGGGTGTCGAGCAGTTGCAGAGTCAGTTCGTGGCTCATGCGTTGTCCTTCAAAAAGGTGCCCTCGAGCGCAAAGGGAGCGCCATGCTCGGCCCATTGGGAATCGGGAACGACAACGATCTTGCCCAGGTAGTTGCTGCCGCGGTTGACGAAGTAGCGCTCCGCCTCATGCAGCTCGGAGAGCTTGAAGGCAGCGTGCAGCACCGGCTTGAGCTCACCCGTGCGAATCCACTCGACCAACTGCTCGGCCTCCTCACGGGTACCGTGGGAGACGCCGAAGATCTGCACCTGGTAGAGGTAGATCCGCGTCCACATGATCTCGCTGAGATTGCCGCCGCTGGCCCCGGCGATGGAGAGCCGCGGGTAGGTGGTGCGCGCCTTCATGTCGCCGATCATGGTGTCGATGAACAGATCGGTCATCTCGCCGCCGACCAGGTCCATTACCGCATCGATGGGCGCCCCACCGGTGGCCTTGAGCACGCGCTCGACGAAGGTGGAGAGATCGCCGCGGTCGATCACCGCCTCGGCGCCCAGTGCCAGCAGCGCCTCGGCCTTGTCGGGCTGGCTCACGGCATAGGGAATCGCACCGACGATGCGGCACATCTGGATCAGCGCAGCACCCACGCCGCCGCTGGCCCCGCTGACCAACACCCTCTCCCCCGCCGCGACCCTGGCCGAGGTCATCATGTGGTAGCCGGTCTGGTAGGAGCACATGCCCATGGCCGCCAGCTCGGCGTCGGCGAGTTCCGGGTTTGGCACGTGATGGAACTGATCCGACGGCACGGCGATGTACTCGGCGTAGCCGCCGTCGGCGCCGTGGCCGTAGTAGTCCGGCGTCAGGTTGATGTCGCGACGCTCGTCGGCATAGAGATTGAAGTCGAGCAGGCCGCGCTCGCCGATGCGCGAAGCATCGACACCCTCGCCCACCGCCACCACGCGGCCGGCCACGTCGGCGCCCTGGATACGCGGGAAGGTCAGGGTCGGCTCGCCGCCCATGGCGAAGGAGGTCACCTCGCCCTTGTCCTTGGTCGGGTAGAGCCCTTCCCGGGCCTTGCGGTCGGTGTTGTTCTTGGCCGTGGCGGTGACCTGCACCAGCACCTCCCCCGGCCCGGGACGCGGCGTGGCGACGTCACTGCGATACACCAGCTTGTCGATATCGCCGTGGCCGGTCAGGACCATGGCGTGCATGGTGGCTGGAATGGTCGAGCGGTTCTCCATGGGCACGAGGGTCCTCCTGTCAGCGTGATGAGAGCGTTCGGTCTCGACAGCCGGGCGTCTACCCGCCTCCCCTCGGTTTTCCCGATTCAAGGCAATGATATGCCGAACAGCCAGCGCATGAAGCGCCGACCGCGTGTCATCGAGCAGGGGAAACGAATGAGGTGGGGCAGCCTGTTCGGCGTGTCGATATGGGCAGATTGAATCATGCCCTGCCCCGCACTGCATACCGCTGAACCCGTGGATTTTTTTCTGTTTTGAGCGGTACCGAGTGGGTGTTCTTTCTTCACCTGGATAACGGGCCCAAGCGACTCCACCTATGCTAAGGCGAGCTGAACAATAGCTCGCTATCCTTACGCTCAAGGAGTGACCTCAGGTGAAGGAGACACCGATGAACTACTGGCTGATCGTCAACAAGGCCGCCGGTGATGGCCGCCAGGGCGAGTCGTACTGGCGGGGCTATCTTCAGGCGGCGGGTATCGAGGAACTGCACGTCCGCGGGCTCAGCGAAACCGAGTGGGAGCAGGAGGTGGCCCCCGACGACCGCGTGCTGGTGGCCGGGGGCGATGGCTCGGTGAACCGGGTCGCACCGGTCTGCATCGAGCGCGGTGCCACTCTGGGCGTGCTGCCCTCCGGCACGGCCAACGATTTCGCCCGAAATCTGGGACTGCCTGACGACCCGCTGGAACTGTGCAGGCTGATGGCCTCGCAGCAGTGCCTGGAGGTCGATGTCGCCTGGCTCAATGGCACGGCCTTCCTCAATGTCGCGCATATCGGCCTTGGCACGCTGCCTTCCCGCAAGGCCTCCCAGGAGCAGAAGCGCCACCTGGGCCGGTTTAGCTACCTGCTGACGCTGGCGCAGCGACTCGGCATGCAGCGCGGCATCCATGGCCGCATCGAGTGTGACGATCGCACCGTCGAGGGGCCGTGGCTCACCATTGCCATTGCCTCGGGTGCCTATTTCGGCGGCGGGCATGAGATAGCCGAGGCCAGTATCGACGATGGCATGCTGAACGTAGTGGCGGTTCGGCACCACTCATGGCTGCGCGTGCTGCTGGCTTTCCTTGCCACCAAGCTGCTGAGACAGACGCCCCGCTCGAATGAAACCGTGGTCTATTTCCAATCTCCCCAGTGCCATATTCAGCTACGCCATGACCACACGGTCACGGCCGATGGCGAAAATCTGGGGCGCATGGCCAACATTTCGGCCTTCACGCGACCCGGTGTCCTCAAGGTGATGGGCAACCGCCTGGTCTCGGGCCGACCGGAAGCCGCCCCCGCCGTTCATTACACACCCAACGATGCCTCACCCATGGCACGCCCGAGCCCCAAGTCGTTCTGACGCATGCCGGCGTAGCTCGCTAGGCTTTGTACGAAAAGTCGGCGAGCGAT
>NZ_BAEU01000056.1:0-7595 GCF_000246875.1 Halomonas sp. KM-1 | reverse complement strand
TGGTTTACCGCCAATGGTTTCTAAACCTCACTCTCCAGACAATGTCTCTCCGCTTGACGAGTGCTCTGGGATAAAAATAAATTTCGTATTTATAGGCTCATGCACAAATAGCAGGTTAGAGGACATGAAGGAGGTAGCGGGAATTTTTTCTAATCAGAAAGTCCGAAAAGATGTGCACTGCTTAGTCACGCCAGGTTCTCAAGAAGTATATCTTGAAGCATTGAACAAAGGTTATATAGAAACAATCATTCGCGCTGGTGCAATTATTTCTCCACCTGGATGTAGTGCTTGCCTTGGGACTCAAGGCAGCATTCCAGCTTCTGGTGATCGCGTATTATCTACTATGAACCGGAATTTTCTCGGGCGTATGGGTAATTCTGAAGCAGATATTTACCTCGCCTCCCCCCTTGTAGCTGCCCATACAGCTTTAAAAGGAGAGATCCCGACTCTAGATGAGGTGACTAATGCTAAATTTTAATGGGTTAAGAGTCAGAAAACTTAATCAGACAATTTCAACTGATGACATAATTCCTGGCCGATATAAGCATATGTATACAGATCCCGAAAAGCTGGCTAAACATATTTTTGAGAATCTTTTTCCTGGCTTTTCGAAAACAGTAAAGCACGGAGATGTATTATGTAGCACCTCGACCTTCGGGATCGGTAGCTCCAGAGAGCAGGCGGTTAGCTCTCTTCTTTCAGCAGGGGTTGTTATGGTGATCGCACCAGCCTTTGGAAGAATTTTTTTTCGAAACTCGTGGAACTTGGGTTTAATAGCGATAGAAACAAAAAATTTAAACGTCCATGAAAAAGAGCGCATTGACGTGGACCTTTATAATGGAGAAATAATAACTGATGGCTCAATTGCACGCTTCTCGCCACCACCAGCTAGTATGCTAAAAATGGTAATGAATGGTGGATTGCTCCCCATGCTGGCCGAGCGCACTTCTAAAGTAATCATTAGATCAGAAAAAATTTAAAGGAGAAATTCCATGAGCCTTGTAAATCATATTTTGCCAGAAGAAAGGCGTGTAAAACTAAAGCAAAAAATAAACCGTGGGGAGAAAGTGAAATGCATTGAAGTGCATAGTGGCTTGTCAGCCTTAATATGCAGCCAATCGCAGAGGGTGATACCAGGAAATAGGCCAGAAAGATTTGACGCTTTGTGGATTTCGAGCCTCACTGGATCAGCCTCTAAAGGCTTACCTGATATGGAAATATATCTGCTTGAAAGACGACTTGAGCTTATAGAAGAAGTATGTCAGGTAACAAAGCTGCCTATTATCGTAGATGGCGATACGGGTGGAGATCCAACAGGTTTTGAATATTTCTGCACAAAGCTTGAAGCTCTTGGTGTAAGTGCAGTAGTAATTGAAGATAAAAAACATCCCAAAAGAAATAGTTTGTCGGAGGATTCGGCACATGTCCTTGAGGATCCTATTTTATTTGCTGGAAAAATACAAAGAGCAAAGAAAGCTCTACAGTCTGACGCCTTCATGATTTTTGCTCGCATTGAAAGTTTAATTGCTGGAGAGAGTATTGAGGACGCTTTGTCCAGGGCCAATATTTATCTCAAGTACGGTGCTGATGGAATCATGATACATTCAAAGTCTAATCATGGTAAAGATATAACAGAATTCCTTTCAAGATTTCAAGCTAGCAAAAACAACATACCGATTATATGTGTCCCTACCACATACAATTTTATTTACGACAAAGAATTATTTCGCCTAGGTGCATCTATTGTTATACATGCAAACCACACGTTAAGAGCAGCTCATAAAGCTATAGAAAAAATCTGCGAGGTTATACTTGAAAATGATAGATCATATGAAGCGGATGAACTTTGCACGCCTGTTAAAGAGATTTTTTCTATGGTTGGATATGATGCAGCCCTTGTCCGAGAGCGATCGCTCTATAAACCATTAGGGAAAAATAAGTATTCAATAAAAACCGCTTGACATTGGTAGGGTGAGAAATATGAAAATATTGGTTCTTCCGGGAGATGGCATAGGCCCTGAAATAACGTATGCAACTTTAATGGTTTTGAATCATGCCATCCAAAGAGAGAAGATTAATATAAATTTTGAGATTCAAGATGTCGGATTAAAGGCACTGGAAAATCATGGGACAACTTTACCTGATACCACATGGAGAAAGGCTGAGGAAGCTGATGGCATTATATTAGCGCCACTTTCAACATATGAATATCCATATGGGTGCATAAATCCATCCGCTGAGTTTCGAACGAAGTTGAACCTTTTTGCTAATTTTAGACCCTGCAAAAAAATAGGTATTTTAAAAGATTCTAAACAAAAAATGGATTTAGTGATTGTTCGAGAAAACACAGAAGGATTCTATTCTAGCCGTTCTATGTACCGTGGTTGCGGGGAGTTCATGCCTGACCCACGTACAGCTTTTGCAATAAGAAAAATAACAGTTGATGCTACCACCTCTATTTCTAACGCAGCTTTCGCACTAGCTAGGAAAAGGAAACAGCACGTAGCAGTCATACATAAAGCTAATGTTTTACAAATTTCAGATGGCCTTTTCTTAAAGACTGTTTCTGAAGTTGCAAAAAACTACCCAGAGATCACTGTCACAAATATGTTGGTAGACTCAGCTGCTGCCATGATCATTCGTGACCCAGAAAGATTCGACGTTATTCTTACTACTAACATGTTTGGCGATATAATTTCCAATGTGGCATCAGAAATAAGCGGAGGGCTTGGGTTAGCTTCCTCTCTTAACGCTTCTAATAACATCGCTATGGCCCAGGCTTCACACGGCTCAGCACCTGATATAGCAAATAAAAATATTTCTAACCCAACGGGCTTAATACTTTCTTCTTCACTTCTGCTTGCATGGCTGGCTGAAAAACATCAACGCCCAGACCTTTTAAGAGCTGCAAGCCGTATTGAAGCAGCCATCGAAAAAACTTTAAGTCATAAAAGTACACTTACTGTGGATTTGGGGGGGGAATTAGGAACAAAGGAGTTTTCCCAAGCCGTGATTAGCAACTACTCATCGCCAACCCAAACTGAAAACAAGGAAATAGTATGAAAAATATAAGAAAAATTGCTGAAGAATGCATGGCTTTTTGTGATAAGGCAAATTGGAAAGTGTGCTTAGATTTTGTTGATAGTGACACTTTAACATTGAATTCTGATAAAAAGAAATTGATGTTAACCGAAAAAGAGACAGGAACACATATCTCATACTTCTCCTCCAGTGTATTACACATATTGCCAACTCCATGGGAATTAGCAATAAACTACTTTACCCAACCGTTTAAATATAGCCATGGACATGCAACAGTATTATCACCGGTTGGCAGCAATTATCCCCCTATTGGCACAGGATGTGTCGACTCCATTACAATACGTCAGCAGGAAGACATAAAAAATCACAACCTAAGCCCAAGTGATAAATGGAGTGTATCTTTAGCAACTGTTGGTCATACTCGTTGTTGGTTGGCTAATTTAATGGTTACTATTCTTGATCAAGAAAGGAAAGAATTGTTGAACCACATTAGCAACAATTACCGTCTTGCCAAAATACCGTTCGAGTTAAAAATTAATGATACTGCCGCTCTTACTGAATTCGCAAGGGATTGCGGCTGGCAAGACGGAAATTTCACAAAAATATTTATTTTAGATTTACATGTCAAAGAGACAAAATCGGGCTGCATAGCCACCGCGTGGATAGCTTTCACAGAAACATTAATATCTCTCTACCTGGCAGAGCTGGTTGGTAGTATTGCAGAGCCACAGATTTCTCCGGAAGCTCGTTTAAAGAAATTAAATAACTCTATCAACTTCCATCTTAGGATTGCTTTATGAGCAATAAGCCAGAGGTAGCAGTAATAGGAATTGGTACTATTGGGAAAAGAGTTTCTGATGCCATAATCAACAGCAAACGCCTTAATCTTCGCGGCGTTGCTGTCAGAAGGTTAACACCATCACTACTACCTTTTATTATGGCTAAAGTGCCGATTTATTATACTGACACCGCAATGAATGATTCCTTAAATAAAAATTATTGTTCGGGGAATATTTATGAACTCCTTGCTCAGTGTGATGTGATCGTTGACTGTACTCCAAGGGGAACTGGTGAGTTTTTTAGACAAATTTATGCCGATGCTGGTGTTCGTGTTATCTACCAAGGGGGAGAGAAAAGCTCTATTGCAGATATCTCTTATTGCTCAGGAATAGGTTTTAACGAAGCTCTCCAAGCCTCAACAGTTCGCGTCCTAAGTTGTAACACTACAGGGCTTATTCGTCTAATACAAGCCATAACTTTATTGACAGAGATTAGCTGTATTCGAGCTGTGCTTATTCGTTCCTCAACTGACCCTGACAAGTCATTTAAGGGTGACGTAAATAACATACAGTCGTTTCCTGGAAAATCTCATCATGGAAGCGATATCAAACATTTTTTTCCGAATTTAGATATTATCACCCAAGCGGTATCTGCGCCTGTGAACTGCGGTCATCTGATCAACCTTTTCATAAAACCAAAAGCCAGCATTACAAAGCAAGATTTAATATCCTCACTAAACTCTTTCAATAGGATAACATTAGTTAACGGTCCACCTTCACTCTCGAAAATGAGAGCTTATGGAGACCAACATTATAAGTATGACTGTTCTTCTTTAGTGGTTTGGGAAGATAGCATCCAGTTAATTGATGGCGAAATACTTATTGCTGTTGGCATTCATATGGAGTCCATAGTGGTACCTGAAACAATGGATGTACTTTTTGGAATGACAGGAATAGCAAAAACATTAGCAGAAGCGCAAATGCACACTGAAAATTCACTAACTTTCATGCCTGGTGAAATATGCTAATAGGACTATGTGGTCAGTTTTCTTCAGACCTTAAAGGAAAACTATCTTTACTCGCTGATGTCTGTGACCTTGAAACTGTACTTGACTCTTCGCAAGCAGCTAGGATTGAGCTATTAGTTACAAGAGGAAAATTGCTAGTTAACGAACATCTTTTATATAAGCTGACCAATTTAAAGATAATTATTAAGGCCGGGTCTGGATTGGACACAATAGATGTTGAAACTGCAAAAAAAAGATCCATCCATGTCGTAGCAACTGGAGGAGCTGATGAAAGTGTCGCAGACTTATCTCTTGCACTTTTATATGCTTGTCTGAGAAACATAGTAAATTTTGACTCAGCAGTACGTAGCCGTGATTGGTCTTCTAAGGAAGCCTTCATAGGGAGTACTCTGCGTTCCCGAAAAATAGGGATTGTAGGGTACGGAAGAATCGGTGAATTATTTGGGTGTATGGTGAAAGCTCTAGGGGCTGAAGTTTTTGCTTGGGATCACTCTATAGAAGCCCCATTAAAGCAACAAAAACTCATGGATAATGGAATCACACCCAAAAGAAACATGATTGATTTATTTAGTGCTTGCGATGTTATTTCTCTCCACCTTCCATTAACACCCTGCACCAAGGGATTGGTAAATAAAAACAACCTAAAAAAATTAGACCATCGCGCTATATTAATTAACACATCCAGGGCGGCCATTGTTGATCATAAAGCACTGTATACGGCGCTAACTGAAAACAAACTCGCATCAGCTGGGTTAGACGTGCACTATAAGGAGGGATTAAGAGATGTAGATCTTATTTACACATTACCTAATGTGATTTTGACGCCTCATGTTGGGGCACAAACTTACCAATCACACCGGGAAATATCCAAAAGGATTTTAAGGGCAGTATCGCTCTATATTGCTAAAAAAAATGGAAAAGATACTTGCGGCATGCACTCTATCTAATTACGAGGAGATATTATTATGGGGATTCGCACTTTAGTTGCTGGAAACTGGAAAATGCATGGATTGATTAACTCTCTTAGAGAGCTGAAAGAAATAGAACAAAACTACCCAAGGGAATCAACCGAAAAAATTGACTCACTAATTTGCTTACCTGCCACTTTGATTAGCAGTGCAAGTCTTATAGTAGCCAGTGGCTTTCTAAACATTGGCGGGCAAGATTGTTCTGTTCATGAGCAAGGTCCTTATACAGGTGATATTTCAGCAACCATGTTAAAAGATGCAGGCGCTAACTACGTAATTGTGGGGCATTCTGAGCGGCGCATTGGATATCATGAAACCAATTCACTTGTACGCAAAAAAGCCGAAGCAGCACTAAACGCTAATCTAAAAATCATTATTTGCATTGGTGAAACTTTATCAGATAACAAGCTAAACAAAACCTACAAGGTGCTTGAAGAGCAAATCAACGAATCTGTGCCGGACTTGTCAAATAGTAGCAATACGGTTATAGCTTATGAGCCTGTCTGGTCAATAGGCAGCGGCCTCATTCCTTCTGAGGAAGAGATAGGCCTGATTCATGAATTCATCAGGTCTAAATTAAAGACTAAGCTTGGTGGTGACGCTAATTTCATGAGAATCATATATGGTGGATCAGTCAATCCTGATAATATTAAAGGTATACTGGGAATCACTAATGTTAACGGAGTTTTAGTTGGGCGCGCTGCAATGAAGGCTAAAGACTTCATTGCTTTGTTAAACAGACCCTGTTCGATTTAATCTTACTGATTTTATGCCTATGGATTAGATTAAACTGGCCACTTGGCACACTTATTTTATGGAATTTAGCATATGAAATTATTTGACTTGACCGATCGCGTGGCTGTAGTCACAGGTAGCAATAGCGGTATTGGTTTTGGTATTGCACTAGCTTTGGCCGAAGCGGGAGCTACAGTTATCATAACAGGTCGATGCACTAATAAAAACGAAGAAGCATTGGCTTTTTTCAAGAAACGAGGACACCGAGCTATGACGGTAGAACTTGACGTTGCATGTGAGAAGTCTTGCCAGAATGTTATTGAAGCGACGGTACGAAAATTTGGTAGTATCAATATACTTGTAAATAATGCTGGAATCAACCTCAGAAAAAAGCCCGAAGCTTACCATTTTGATGAATGGCGCAAAATTATAGATGTGAACCTTTCAGGGGCTTTCTCATGCTGTAGAGCGGCTTATCCATACATGACTGAAAGCGGCGGAGGAAAAATAATTAATATCGGTTCTATGCTATCTATCTTTGGCATGCCCTTGAGCGTACCGTATGCTGCGAGCAAGGGCGGGATCGTACAAATGGGGCGTTCTCTTGCTGCGGCATGGGCAAATAACAACATACAGGTTAATACGATATTGCCAGGGTGGATTAATACAAAAATGACTATTAAAACACGAGATCAGATACAAGGCCTACACGAAAAGGTATTAGATAGAACTCCAGCTGGCCGATGGGGTGAAACCAAGGATTTAGCTGGGGCCTCTATCTTCCTTGCCAGCTCTGCATCTGATTTTATAACTGGCGCTGTTTTGCCTGTCGATGGTGGTTTTTCTATAAGCGGTTGAATTAACTTTGCTAAAGAAAGGAAACGATAGTGTAAAATATACAGTGATGGTGCTCGCTTGACACATGCCTTATGGACTCCTTTTTCGTCGCCTAGCAGAGTTTTCTTGAAGTCGCCAGGGTGTCCCTTTCATATCGCGACAGTCCTGATGCGGAAGTGCTCATCCTGTCAGCTCAGGCTACGTCT
>NZ_BAEU01000057.1:0-3657 GCF_000246875.1 Halomonas sp. KM-1 | reverse complement strand
CTCACCACGACTACAACCGGTTTTTATCAAAACAACCACTTCTAAATAAATATTTATCAGCTCCACAAAAATCCAAAACAATAACTTAAAATCTCCAGCGAGAACACTGACATGAATACAAATAAAATGTTGGAAGAATTTAAGGATTACCTAACAAAATGCAGCGAAGGAAACTATCCGGAAATATTAGGAGAATATTTTGGAAAATTTGACATACCTTATTTTGCCTACACCTACATATATAAAGATTTTAGTTATGACTATGCAATATCAATAAAAACCAATTATCCTGAGCAATGGGTAAGTATATATACAGACAGGAAATTACATAAGCTAGACCCAGTAATCACAACTGCAGCCCATACTTCTTCACCCTTCGAATGGGAGAATATAAACAAAAAACATTCTGAAATATTTATTGATTCAAAAAACTATGGAATTTCTCAGGGTTTTACTATCCCTTTCCATGATCCTGGATTTTCTTATGGAGCTATTAATCTTTCGGCTCCAGAGGATTATCCCAATATAAACAACCTGATCAAAAAAAACTTTGAAACAATAATTACCTTATCTTATTTTGCGCATATCTATCGCCCCCTTTCAATGCAAACTGACACCGGAATGGACTTAAATGAAAATGAAAGAGAGTGCTTGCACTGGGCCTCACTTGGAAAGACTTGCCATGAAACTTCACTGATAATGAATATTTGCGAAAGAACAGTAAAATATCATCTCTCCACAGCAATGACAAAATTAAACGCCTGCAACATAAAGCAAGCTATAGCCTTGGCCATTTGGAGAGACTATTTGTGAATCATAGCTAATCACCCAATAGTTTTTTCTTGAGATTAGACAAACTGTTACTATTACAATGTAGATGAACATAAAACACAGGAGCACCGAATTTTATTTTATCTTCATTTACTAGTGCATACTCCCACCCTGAGAAATTTATAATTTTCAGCATTGCTTGATCTACAATAACTTCATAAAAGTCAATATCTTTTATTTTGGAAAATTCGATCATTTTTATAAACATGGACAATGTTCTTTTATCAAGCCCTCCCCTAACTCTTAATGGTTTCCCCTCGGGCGCACTAGGCCTTAATAAGCAGAACCGTGATGCCTCCCATGCTTTATTAACAGCTTCAATTGAGCTGATTGCTCTTAAGCAACTAAATGTCTGCGAAAGCAACGTACTGCATAGTGATGGTCGTAGCCGAACACATCCCGTTAGCTTATTCCCTTCAACGACGTATATATAATATGCCAAGTCATCATCATACTTATCACTTTCCTGCTCGCCACCATCATAACTGTCAATACACCATCCTCTACGATCGATAAAAGAAATTTTTCTGATGCTGAAAATCTGTTCTAACATCAGATTCTCAATATCGCTGTAATTACTTAAAAGTACATTAAGACAGTTTTCCACTCCGCTTTTTTCCATCATCATTAACTCCTCCTTCATTTCTCCAGTGCTCTACGCCTATTATCTAGTAAGGCGCAAGCAATCATGAATAAATTATTAAATCCCCAAGATCAGGCACCAACTAAATCGCATACTTGCTGCTGCCGCCACTTCAGAATAATAGCTTGCTATCATTTTTTTCGACTGTCCGAAAGTACAGTGAAAGGTGGGGGTTCTTTGGCTATACCGAAGCTGAGCAACAAAAAAACCTTGATTCGACCCCGAATTACACCTCGTCATGTATATTTATTAATTGGTTACTCGGAGAATAAAAATGCGACACGACATCGTTTTGGAAGATACAACTCTAAGAGATGGAGAGCAAGCTCCTGGCGTAGCGTTCAGAAAAGAAATAAAAATAAAAATATTTAATGCATTAATAGATGCAGGAGTGAAATGGATAGAGCCAGGTATTCCAGCCATGAAGGGGGAGGAAGTAAGTACAATCCAAGAAATGCTAGAGAGAAAAAATGAAGTAAATCTCATTGGATGGAACAGAGGTATCAAAGAAGATATATGCTATTCTCTTGACTTAGGATTTAATGCCATACATATTGGCTTGCCAACTTCTGATAAGCATCTAAAAGGAAGCGTTGGCAAGAGCGCAGAGTGGCTAGTCGGCACAGCTAAAGAACTCGTAAAATACGCGAAGGACCGCGGTGCCTTCGTTTCAATAAGCGCAGAAGATGTTGGCCGAACTGAAATCCCATTCTTACAAGAATATGCCATCGCAGTAGAAGAAGCTGGTGCTGATCGACTTCGCCTATCAGATACAATAGGAGTGCTATCACCTGAGGAATATGGTAGGCGAGTTGAGGCTGTAAGCAAGGTTTCGTCTATAGACACTCAGTGCCACTGCCATAATGATTTTGGATTAGCAGTAGCTAATACTTTAGCTGGTCTACGTGCTGGAGCAAAATATTTTCATGTTTGCGTTAACTCAATGGGCGAAAGAGCTGGCATGCCAGATCTCGCACAGATGACTTTAGCGCTAAAATTTTTATATGGGCGAGATGTCGGAATAAGGACTACACATCTTAAAGCTTTATCAGACCTAGTTTCTCTAGCCAGTAACCAACCACTTCCCGCGTGGCAACCAGTTGTTGGAGAGAATGTTTTCGCGCATGAATCTGGGATCCATGTCAACGGTATGCTGAAAGACACATCCACTTTCGAGCCATTTCCGCCTGAAGTGGTGGGAAATCAACGCCGATATGTTATCGGAAAGCACTCAGGAAGAGCAACGCTACGTAATACATTGGAAGAAAAAGGAATAATACCTCGAGATGATTTACTGTCTATGTGTTTAGTAAAAGTTAGAGAGGTGTCTACCTATCAGGGTGGAGCTCTGACGCCAGAGCAACTTTCCAACATATATAAAAACCTACAGGATGAGGCGGAGGCAACCCCATGAATAAGTTGCCTGCCACTTTTGTAGAGAAGGTTATAACTCAGCATGCTGATCGGGAATCAGTCGAAGAGGGTGATCTAGTTACAGTAAAAGTTGACAGAATATATCTTCAGGATGGGAACACCCCAACAATAAGTAAATTATTTAAAAAATACGGATTCAAAACGGTATTTGATGCACAACGCATCGGGGTTTTCTTCGACCATTCTGTATTAGCTCCAGATAAACACATTGCGGATAGATTAAAGGAAGCAGAAGAATTTGCAGAATCTCTTGGACTAAAAATTTTTAGAGCAGGAAGTGGAATCAGCCATGTCGTTGCTCTTGAAGAAGGGTGGTATGAGCCAAAGACAATTGTTATAGGTTCTGATTCCCATACTTGTACAGGCGGTGCAGCTCAATGCCTGTCACTAGGAATGGGTGCATCAGATTGTACAGCAGCGATGGTGACAGGCGAAACTTGGCTAAAGGTGCCCTCCACTATTTGGATTAATGTAGAGGGCAGCCCTGTGAATATCACAAAATCTCGCGATTTAGTTATGTATATTTTAAGCTTATACGGCCAGACTCCCTTTCTTTACAAATCTATCGAGTGGAATGGCACATGGATTGAAAATCTGAGCTTAGACTCCTGTGCAAGCTTAGCAAATCTCGGCGTTGAGATGGGGGCAAAGTGCTCTATATTACCTCCTGGCAATGGTCGGCCTGCGCAAATGCTTCCATTAACATTGCCCGATGCTGGTGACCCTCGAGTAATTAATTTAAATATAAA